>NZ_JCBDGU010000055.1:0-75916 GCF_059834255.1 Vibrio sp. R11-SG3-ISO9 | reverse complement strand
TGATAACTCTGCACAGATAGAGCTAACCAATCGCTATCTGGCACATGTGAATCAGGTAATACAAGCCTCTGACACTTATTTGCTCGACCATATCGGTACCACGATTGCGGCCAGCAACTGGAATCAAAGCCACTCATTTGTTGGTCGTAACTTTGCTTTTCGTCCCTATTTTCAGCACGCTTTTAGTGGCAAAGAGAATCAGTATTTCGCTCTAGGATCGACTTCTGGAAAACGCGGTTATTACTACTCTTACCCTGTCTCCTATGCGGCCGAAATCATCGGTGTGATTGTCGTAAAAATGGACCTCTCACTGATTGAAGCAAGCTGGAAAGGCAAACAGAGTTACTTCGTTGCTGATGACAAAGACCATGTGGTGTTTATGTCGAGTAACCCCGACTGGCTATTTAAAAGCTTGCAGCCATTGAACGATGAACGTAAACGTGAGATCCAAGAGGGAAGACAGTTTCTTGATACCAACATTGAGAGCCTGAATTTCAATGGCGACCTAGACTCATCCACCAGCACCATTCAATCTCTTCATCCTTTGGTTCATGAGCAGTTTTTTGTCTCCTCACGCTTTATTGAACAACCGAGATTAACGGTCAGGGTACTCTCCCCTACTCACTTAGTGTGGTGGGATCTGATCTCTTATTTAGTGGTTCTGAGCTTGGTTTTTGCCATCATCTATCTTGCCCTACAGCTCAACCTAAACCGTATCCATCGTCGAGTGCAGATAGACAGACTGCAATCTGAAGCCAAACAGAAGCTCGAGTTTCTGGTACTAGAGAGAACATCAGAATTACACGCAGAAGTTCTGCAACGCACCGAAACAGAAAAGGTATTAAGGCAGACCCAAGATGAGTTAATCCAAGCCGCGAAACTGGCGGTTTTGGGGCAGATGTCCGCAAGCATCAGTCACGAGTTAAACAATCCGCTCGCTGCGATTCGCAGTTACGCCGATAACGGGCGTCTATTTTTAGCCAAAGAAAAGTTCGAACGTGTTGATGACAACCTATCACGCATCTCATCACTGACTGACCGCATGGCCAAGATCAGTCATCAGCTTCGATCGTTTGCCAAAAAATCAAATGCGGAAGACCTATCGCAACTCCAATTACTTCCTCTGCTTCACTCCTCTATCGAGTTAATGAAACCTCAATTGAAGGCAGAAAGAGTGGCGATATCCCCCCTTCCGGACAAGCTAGATGCGCTCATTCAAGCCAATGCTATCCAGCTTGAGCAAGTGATCATTAACCTTATCACCAATGGTATGCAGGCCATGGAAGGGCAAGAGATTAAACAGCTTAATCTCGAGTTCGAACATCACACCAATTCAAACTCAGAACAATGTATTCAGCTACATATTGACGATAACGGCCCCGGCTTTGCGCATGACACACCGCAACAGTTTTTTGAACCATTCCATACCACCAAGAAAAATGGTTTAGGACTTGGGCTATCAATCTCACAACAGATTATAAGAGGCATAAATGGCGAACTCACCCACGCCAAAAGCCCATTAGGCGGAGCAAGATTTACTATTTGTCTGCCGTTAATTACAGAACAACAAAATAACAATAACGATTAAAGGAACCATTATGTGCCATGTCTATTTCATTGATGATGAGCCAGATCTGCGGCTAGCCAGTGAACAGAGTTTTGAACTGGCAGACATTGATGCTCAATTCTTCCCTGACGCAGAATCAGCGTTGATTGCTATCCAAGAGCATGGACTGCCTCATGTGATCATCACCGATATCTGTCTTCCCGGATTATCTGGCCATGACCTGCTGAATACCGTCATCCACAAAGATAAAGAACTGCCGGTGATCATGATTACTGGGCACGGCGACATCTCAATGGCGGTCAAATCGATTCATGATGGCGCTTATGACTTTATCGAGAAGCCATTTGCCAATGAAAGGCTAATTGAGACCACTAAGAGAGCCATCGAGAAGCGTCAATTAATCCTCGAAAACCGCGAGCTCAAACAGTCACTCAAAGCTAGCCAAACCCTCGGACCACGCATCATCGGCGACACACCAGTTATCCAAGAGCTGCGTTCAACCATTACTCATGTTGCTGACACCAGCGCCGACATCTTGCTGTTTGGAGAAACTGGAACAGGTAAAGAGTTAGTCGCGCGCTCGCTTCACGAACAGAGTAGTCGACGTGAGCAGAATTTCGTGGCGGTTAACTGTGGCGCGGTACCGGAGAACTTAATTGAAAGCGAGCTCTACGGCCACGAAAAAGGCGCCTTTACTGGAGCGGAAACCAAGAGAATCGGTAAGTTCGAACATGCCCAAGGTGGTACCCTATTTCTAGATGAGATTGAATCTATGCCAATGCAGGCGCAGATTCGTCTGCTACGGGTTCTTCAAGAACGCGTTATCGAGCGTATTGGTTCTAACCAACTACAGCCCTTGGATATTCGCGTCATCGCAGCCACTAAAGTCGACCTCAAAAAAGCCGCTGCTGAAGGCACATTTAGACAAGATCTCTACTATCGCCTCAATGTCGTTACACTCGATTTACCACCACTACGCAGTCGCAAAGAAGACATTGCCGCCCTCTTCCACCACTTTCTATTGGTTGCGGCGGCGCGTTATGGCAAAACCGCGCAAGCACTGCCAAGTAGCGACCTGCACAAATTAATGGCCCACGATTGGCCTGGCAATGTGCGCGAGCTTAGAAACACCGCAGAACGTTTCATTCTGCTAGGAAAACTGGCGCAATTGGGGGATGTTGCTGAGCAAGAGGTATGCTCGAGTTTGGCTGATCAAGTAGCAAGCTTTGAAAAGTCAGTCATTGAGCAAGCTTTGATCGATAACGAAGGCAGCATCAAACTAACGATGGAGTTGCTCAACGTGCCGAGAAAAACTCTTTACGACAAGATGCAGCGCTACCAAATCGACAAAGACGATTTTAAGTAAACTTTATCTGTCAGTTTGGGTTCTAAGTTGGCAGAGATGCATGCGCTCAACCATACTTTCAGTATCCGATTCAACACCATCAAATCGAGTTATGAATGAGAAGACAACAGTTCCTGCCATATCTGATACCGTTTTGATCGACGGGCATTACGAAGAAGAAAAGCGTTCAGGGCGAGAACGACGCAAAGGTCATGCTCGTTGGAAAGGGTACGATAGAAGAAACAAAGTTACACGTCGTGAACCAAGCAAAAAAATAGATGAAGAGGTTTAACTCTTCATCTATTCGTTAGCGATAACGTTGTACTTAATCGTGTTACTTAGTGATGATTTCCGGCCCCATTAGGGTCGTCGGTAGCCAAGTTGATACCCAAGGCACGTAAGTTACGATTATCAAGAACAGGAACATAACACCAACCCATGGCAGCGCCGCTTTCACCACGTTCATCATCGACATCTTCGCAACCCCTGCGGTCACAAACAAGTTGAGGCCCACTGGCGGCGTTATCATCCCTATCTCCATGTTCACCACCATCATGATACCTAGGTGGATTGGGTCGATACCCAGTGCAATCGCAATTGGGAAAACCAGCGGCGCAACAATGATTAGAAGACCAGATGGCTCCATGAACTGACCACCAATCAATAGCAGTACGTTAACCACAATCAAGAAGGTAATTGGACCAAGACCCGCCGATAGCATCGACTCGGTGATCATTTGCGGAATGCGTTCCTCTGTCAGTACATGTTTTAGAATCAATGCGTTAGCAATGATAAACAACAACATAATGGTCAGCTTACCGGCATCGTACAAAGTATCTTTGGTATCTCTGTGGACGAAGGTTTGTAGTGCTTTCACTAGCATCGGCTTTTTGTTTTCTTTGTCAGCGAATGGCCCCATGTCTTTATAGACAAAGTTCGCGATAAAGAAGGCATACACCGCAGCCACTGCTGCCGCTTCTGTTGGTGTAAAGATACCACCGTAAATACCGCCAAGGATGATTACGATAAGCAGCAAGCCCCAACTCGCGTCTTTCGCAGCATCAAACATTTCACCCCAACCAACAAATGGTTGTGCTGGGATCTTTTTGATACGAGCAGCAATGTAGATAGCGATCATCAGCATCACGCCAGCCAGTAGCCCCGGAATAACACCACCCAGGAACATACGACCAACAGACACGTCTGTTGCTGCGGCATAAACTACCATTACGATCGATGGCGGGATCAGAATACCCAAAGTACCCGCATTACAGATAACACCTGCCGCGAACTCTTTTGAGTAACCATTTTTCACCATACCTGCAATTACGATACTACCAATCGCCACTACGGTCGCAGGAGAAGACCCCGACAGTGCCGCAAACATCATACACGCCACAACAGACGCCATTGCCAGACCGCCACGGAACCAACCTACCATTGCGATTGCAAAACGGATGATTCGCTTTGCTACACCGCCCGTAGACATAAAGCTAGACGCTAAAATGAAGAACGGGATTGCTAACAAAGTGTAGTGACCCGCAAACGCGTTAAACAGGGTTTGCGCCACTGAAGCAAGTGACGCGTCTGAGTGCATCAACAAAAACAGAATACTGGATAAACCCAGCGAGATAGCAATCGGCACGCCCACCAGCATGAAAGCGATTACCATCAAGAATAGAAATAACATCGCCATGATTAGTCGTCCTTGCTTTTCGATTGTTGATTAGATGGCTTTGAGTCTTCCGCTTTCACGGAGTTTTGCGAATCCAAAATCGCTGTCGCGTCTTCGTCACTTCCCGCTTCTACTTGTGCTTTAAGCGCATCAAGATCTTCTTCCGCTTCGTGACCTGCGATCATGCGATCAATCTTGCCTGTCGCGACTTGATAAGCAATCTGGGCAAATCGGAATGTAAGAAGCGCCATACCAATCGGTAGTGCCATGTAAGGAATGAATCGAGGCAGCTTTTCGTAGCGCTCGCCTTCGTTAAGCCAATCCGCTAAGAACTGCAGCATCTCTGGCATTGGAATATCGTCGGTTTCGTACCACGCACGATCAGTCGCGAATGGGTACCAGTAGTTCCAAGAACCAATCAAAAGCAAGATAGAGAACGCAAGACAACAAGTGACAGCAACCAAGGCATACACTTTTCTCAGTTTCTCTGGTGCTAGGTTGATAACCACATCAACCCCGATGTGAAAATGCTTTTTAACGCCGTAAGAAGCGCCAACTAACACCATCCACGCAAACATGAATACGGTGAGTTCCAATGCCCATAAAATGTTGTCGTTGAACGCGTATCGAAATACCACGTTCGCAAAAGTTAATAGGGTCATTGCACCCAGAAAGAAGGCTATTAAAGACTCTTCAATTAAATCGGTGACTCTTCCGACTTTGGAAAATAAAGACTGTTCCATTTGAGACTGTTCCATAAAATGCTCCGCTTATAATTGTTTTAATAAAGGGCGGCGGTAGGGAGCCGCCACCCAATAGCGGTATTACTGGTTAGAAGCCAGTGCAGCTTCGATTAGATCAGAGCCGATGTCTTTCTCAAACTTCTTCCATACTGGTTGAAGCGCTGTTACCCAAGCTTGACGCTGTTCAGGTGTCAGAGTACGAACCTCACCACCCGCTTCGATGATGTTGTTTTTGTTCGCTAGGTTAACTTTTGAAGACTCAGCGTTACGTGTCTCAGATACTTCCTTAACAATCGTGTTTAGCTGTTCACGTACGTCTTTAGGTAGGCCTTTCCAGAAGTCGTTTGACGTTACCACTAGGTAATCAAGAATACCGTGGTTGGTTTCCGTTACGCCGTCTTGTACTTCGAAGAATTTCTTACCGTAGATGTTAGACCAAGTGTTCTCTTGACCGTCGATAACTTTAGTTTGCAGGCCGCCGTATACTTCTTTGAACGACATCTTCTGTGGGTTAGCACCTAACTGCTCAAACTGTGCAACCAGTACATCAGACGCTTGTACACGGAACTTCAAACCTTCTGCATCTGCAGGGCTGATAAGAGGCTTGTTCGCAGACATCTGCTTCATGCCGTTATGCCAGAACGCTAGACCTTGAAGGCCACGACGCTTCATTGCATTCTTCAGCTTTTCACCAGATTCTGAGTTTTGGAAACGGTCAACAGCGTCAACATCTTCAAATAGGAACGGAAGGTCAAAAATGCGGTATTTCTTAGTGAACTTCTCAAATTTAGACAGCGAAGGTGCCGCCATTTGAACATCACCGTTTAACAGGGCTTCCAGTACCTTGTTGTCATCGTATAGCGTTGAGTTAGGGAAAACTTGCATACAAGCTTTACCGTTCATTTCCGTGTTTACTCGCTCTTCTAGTAGAGAAGCAGCAATGCCTTTCGGGTGCTTATCGGTATTTGTTACGTGGCTGAATTTGATAACAATTTCACCAGGGTCACAGTTCGCAGCAGCATTGAAACTTGTGAGCGCAAGTGCAGATACAGATAGCAGGGTAAGAGGCTTAAACATTATTATTCTCCTTAGTAAACAAAGCAGCCCATCAATGGGAACTGCATGTCATCACTAAGGCAATTAGCGCGCCAACTAGCTACAATTATTTAACAACCCTTTAACCACAAGGCTTCGCGGATAATTAGACGAACCCGAGAAAAAACAGACGCATAAGTAATGGGTGGAAAATGACACATCGAATATTTGTAAATGGGTGGAAAGCCACCGAGATGCTTGATGTTTGTGTCGCGACTATTGGGGTTAGAAAATAGAAAAGCAGCCCCTAATTAGGACTGCTTTTGTTTAAGCTGATATGTTAAATCGATTAGAAATCAATTCGTCTTTCAGTCTGCGCATCAAAGAATACCGCTTTTGATAGGTCGAAGTGCAGCGGTGCCATCTGCCCTACCGACACCTCAAATTCCGGTGATAAGCGACACGCCACTTCTTGGTCGTTCACCTTAACCATCGCAATCGTATCTGGCCCTGTCGGTTCTAGCACTTCCAACTGCAAGTCCAGTTTAGTGGTTGCCGATAGGTCATCGCCTTGCTGCTCAGTAATGTGTTCAGGGCGCAGGCCGATCACCACTTCTTTACCATCTTGTTCGCGCATGCTTTGCGGCAGACGAATATGGTGTTCCTGATCAGCGGTACCAATAACCTTAATGATCGGGTTCTGCTCCTCATCGAGATCCACCATGGTCTTGATGAAGTTCATCGATGGCGAACCCATAAAGCCTGCCACAAACATGTTGCTTGGCTTAGTGTAGATCTCCTGCGGTGTACCTAGCTGCTGCAATTCACCATCTTTCATTACCGCAATACGGTCAGCCAGCGTCATTGCCTCAATTTGATCATGGGTTACATAAACAATCGTGGTATTAAGCTTTTGATGTAGGCGCTTAATCTGGTGGCGCATTTCCACACGCAGCTTCGCATCCAAGTTGGAAAGCGGCTCATCGAACAAGTACAGCTTAGGACGACGCGCCAGTGCACGCCCCATCGCCACACGCTGACGTTGACCACCCGATAGCTGTGATGGTTTACGATCCAGCAGTTGTTCGATTTGCAGCATTTCAGCGACTCGATTCACTTCAGCATCGATCTCGTCCTGCGGCATCTTGCGGATCTTCAAGCCGAAGGCGATATTGCCGCGAACCGTCATGTTTGGGTATAGCGCATAAGATTGAAACACCATAGCGATGTCGCGGTCTTTAGGTTCAACCTGAGCGACATCAACACCATCAATCACTATCTCACCTGAGCTAATGTTTTCAAGCCCAGCAATGGTATTCATTAGGGTGGATTTTCCACACCCCGAAGGGCCGACAAGTATCAAGAACTCCCCCGAATCGATACTAATGTCGATGCCCTTTAACGTTTCGTTGTCCGCGTTGCGATAGGTTTTACGGATCTGTTTTAAATCTAATGTTGCCATGGGTAATTATCCTTTTACTGATCCTGCCGTTAGGCCACGAACAAAATATTTTCCTGCGAAGACATACACCAACAATGTTGGCAGTGCGGCGATGATCGCGGCAGCCATATCGACGTTGTACTCTTTAACGCCCGTGCTGGTGTTGACTAAGTTGTTTAATGCTACGGTGATAGGCTGTGTCTCTGAGCCTGAGTACACCACTCCGAATAAGAAATCGTTCCAGATAGCGGTAAACTGCCAGATCACCGTCACCATGATGATGGGTGTGGATATTGGTAATAAGATCTTAAAGAAGATGGTAAAGAAGCCCGCACCATCCAGTTTTGCCGCTTTGATCAACTCATCAGGAATCGAGATGTAGAAGTTACGGAAAAACAGAGTCGTAAACGCCATGCCGTAGATCACGTGCACAATGACCAGACCTATCGTGGTGTTTGCTAAACCCATCTTACCCAGCACGGTCGCCATAGGTAACAGCACCACTTGGAATGGAATGAAACAACCGAACAGCAACAAACTAAAGAACAAGTTTGAACCACGGAACTGCCACTTAGTGACCACGTAGCCATTGAATGCGCCGAGTAGGGTTGAGATAGCCACCGCTGGAATCACCATTTGGAACGAGTTCCAGAAATAGCCTTTTACCCCTTCACACTTCACGCCAGTACAAGCGCTGTCCCACGCTTTATACCAAGCATCGAACACCCACTCTTTGGGTAAACTCATTAAGTTACCTGCCTTAATATCTGGCAAGGTTTTGAATGAGGTCAGTACCATTACGAACAGCGGCATTAGGTAAACCAAGCAGAAGAAAAGCAGCGCCGAATAGATAAACATTCGAGCAAAGTTGATGTTGTTCATCATGACTTTTTCTCCCTAAGCTCAGAGTAAAGATAAGGCACCAGAATCGCTAGAATACCGGCTAGCATCATCATGGCACTGGCAGCACCGAGGCCGATTTGTCCGCGTGTAAATGAGTGTGCATACATAAATAGCGCTGGAAGATCCGATGAATAACCCGGGCCACCTGCCGTCATTGCTGTCACAAGGTCGAAACTCTTAATCGCAATGTGTGAAGTAATGATCACTGCGCTGAAAACCACAGGTCGCAAGCAAGGTAAAATGATCTTGAGATAAATAGTGGGTAAGCTTGCACCGTCAATTTGCGCCGCCTTTATGATAGAAGAGTCGATACCACGCAGGCCAGCTAAGAACATCGCCATCACGAAACCTGACGACTGCCAAAGCGCGGCAATCACTAAGGTGTAGACCGCCATTTCAGAGTCAACCAACCAGTCAAATTTAAAGTCGGTAAAGCCCCAATCTTGCATCAACTTCTCAATGCCCAGACCCGGATTCAGAATCCACTTCCAAGCGGTACCCGTCACAATGAATGACAGCGCCATTGGGTAGAGGTAGATGGTACGAATTGCACCTTCTTGACGGATGTTCTGGTCGAGCAGAATCGCTAAACCGACACCCAATACGATGGCAATCACCATGAATAGGATCCCAAACACACCGAGGTTGGTGATTGAGGTGATCCAGCGATCGTTTTCCATCAGCTTTTCATATTGAGCAAAGCCAACAAAATTGAAGCTAGGTAGAAATCGAGAATTAGTAAACGACAGCGCTGCCGTCCAGAATATATAGCCGTAGATACATACCACGGTCACCAACGCGGTCGGTGCCAGCACAATCTTAGGTAACCAATGTTGTAACCTGTCAGCAAAACTGGGCTTTGGTGCAGGCTGGCTCCTTGTCGGTTTTGGAGTCGACTCAGTCAAAACATGCTCCATAACTTTTCCTTGTTGCACAATTGAGCCAATGGCTTACCTCTCGGCACCACATCAGCATCACGCATATCAGAATTGAGGTGAAGAGCGGATAGGCTCCCTACGAACCTACCCACCCTGGGGGTTAGGGATAAGCAACATACTCAGCAACTCGCGTTCTGTTCATGTTGCTTATCAGACTAGGTTAGATAGCCGCTTTTACTGCTTTCGCTAACTTAGTTGCTGCCTCTTTAGGATCGGCATCTTTCTCATTGAAGAAGTTAGTCACAACATCATAGATGGCGCCTTGAGCGTAGCTTGTTGTAGATAGGCCGTGAGCCATACTCGGTACAAGGTCGCCCGATTCCGCACTCGCTTTGAAGGTTGCCATGGAGTCCAACGCACATTGGTCGAACTTAGACATATCCATATCAAGGCGCACTGGGATAGAACCTTTGTTTAGGTTGAAGACCTCTTGGAAGTCTTTAGTAAGAATGGTTTTCGCAAGATCTTGTTGCGCTTTTTGATTCTCTTTATCGCCTAGCTCGAAGAAAGCAAAGCTATCGATATTGAAAGTAAATTGGCCGTCAGTACCCGGTGCTGGTGCACAGATGTAATCTTTACCTGGCACTTTGCCTGCTGCGGTAAACTCACCCTTCGCCCAGTCACCCATGATTTGCATTGCCGCTTCACCATTGATAACCATTGAAGTCGCTACGTTCCAGTCACGACCTGGAGAGTTGCTATCGATGTAGTCACGCATCTTTTTGAACTTGGTGAACACTTCCACCATTTTGTCGCCAGATAAAACGTCCATATCCAAATCAACGAACGCTTTGTTGTAATCTTCACTTCCAAGTACATCAAGTGCTACTGCCTCGAAGACTGTCGCGTCTTGCCAAGGTTGACCGCCGTGCGCTAGAGGGATGAAACCTGCTGCTTTGATCTTGTCTGCAGCGACAAAGAACTCATCTAATGTCGTTGGAACCGTCACACCTGATTTTTCGAGCACTTCCGGGTTTGCCCAAAGCCAGTTAACACGGTGAACGTTCACAGGAACCGCTACGTACTCGCCGTCCCATTTCATCACTTTGGTAACAACAGCGGGCAGTAAGTCATCCCACTTTTCTTGTTTCGCGGTTGCATCGAGAGACGTTAGAAAACCTAAACCACCCCACTCCTGAATATCATGACCTTTGATCTGCGCGGCAGATGGCGGATTACCAGATACTGCTCGTGTTTTTAAAACGGTCATTGCACTTTCACCGCCGCCACCAGCAACAGCGAAATCTTTCCAAGTATGACCTTGTTCTTCAATCATCTCTTTAAGTACTGCGGCGGATTTAGCTTCACCGCCAGCAGTCCACCAGTGAAGCACTTCCACTTCACCAGCTTGAGAAAATGTTGAGGCAGCAAGAAGAGATAGAGTAAGTAGGGTTTTATTGATTTTCATTATAATCTTCCATGTTTAGCGGACTCGACGCCCGGTTCAATAAAGAGTCTACTTATTCTGATTTATAAGATTGAAACAAAAGGTAAGCCCAATGTAACACAATTGTTACATTACACTTCTAGGCCACGTGGGATATAGACTTTGGCTTCTAAACCACCTTGAGGGGAGTTGCGAATAATGAGATCTCCGCCATGTCCGTGCAGGATATTTCGACAGATTCCGAGACCTAAACCGTGCCCTTGATCGTCGGTCGCGAGCCTAAAGTAGGGTTCAAATACCAACTCAAGTTTGTCTTCTGGGATTCCTTTTCCGTAGTCCTGAATCGTTACGATAACCCACACAGAATCGCTACTGATATCAATTTTAGCGGATGTTCCGTATTTCACCGCATTGTCGATAAGGTTGGTCAGCACACGTTTAATCGCTAATGGTTTGGCGACTAAAGGCTCCACCACAATGGGCTCAAACTCTACTAAGGTTTGATGCTGGTTATGCGATTCAATAACCGAAGAAACCATGTCATTAAGGTCGATAATGGCGTTGTTTTCGTGAAGGTCGGTATCTCTTACTGCTTGCAGAGCCCCCTTAACCATCATCTCTAGCTCATCCAAATCCTTGTTGAACTTCTCTTTCTTAACTTCGCTTTCCAATAGTTCAGCTCTTAGCCTAAGCCGAGTTATGGGTGTTTTTAAATCATGAGAGATAGCTGAGAAGAGATGTTCTCTATCGGCCACATAACGACGAATACGCTGCTGCATGCGATTAAACGCCCGAGTTGCTGTGACCAGTTCAGTCGCCCCCTCTTCGTTAAGTGGCGGTTGCTGAATATCCATACTCATCTCGTTAGCGGCCCTTGCGAGCTTTTTAAGCGGACGTACTTGGCGGCGAATCATTAAGTAGGTCAACACTAGTAAAATCAGCGTTGAAGAGAGCAAGAAGATCACCTGCTCACGACCAAGAATAGTGTCATCCAGTTTGACATAGGGTGCAGGCAACAGCGCCGCAATATAGACCCACTCATGGCTGGCTAGCTCGATTTGAACAACCAGAATCGGTGGATTAAGAGGCTCTAACGTTAAGGTATGATGGGCCCACGATCGCGGGAGATCGCTCAAGTAGATATCATTTTTAAGCAAGCGAAGATGTTCTGGGCGAGAGAAATCGACACGAACTGATTCCACCTTATTAAGCTTGCTACTCAAGACACTCTCTATCGCTTCTATCGATGCGGTTTTTAAGCGGGTATCGGGGATTGGTTCAACAATCAAAGCCTCTTTATTAAAAGAGACGAAGAATCGCGTACCGCCCATATTGCGGATTTGGTCTAACACGATATGACGATATTTGACGGGCAAAGACTGGAAGAAAGTCACTGTTGAAGCAAACATGTTCGCCATGCTCGATGAGGCAGAACGAATACCTTCTAGCTCTTTTTGTTTGGATTCGCTATACCAAATCGACGTTGCAATGCCTTGTGCGATGACGACGGCTAACAAGGTCAAAAGCAAGGTTCGAGCAACCAAGGAATTTGGCTTTAAACTTCTCAACCACTTCATAAGGACTTCTTACTCAGTGTTCATAATGCACAGGTACAGCCAATATATAGCCATTGCCACGCATGGTTTTGATGTAGTGCGGGTATTTAGCGCTATCACCCAGTCGGCTTCTCAAGCGACTCAATTGAACATCAATACCGCGCTCAAAAGGCAGTGCTTCACGTCCTCTGGTAGCAAAAGAGATAGTATCCCGGTCTAGCACTTCATTGGGGCGAGTTAGGAACAGCATTAACAGTGAGAAATCACTGCCCGACAAATCCATCTCTTCAGCGCTTTCATTGTGTGAGATTCGGTGTGCAAGTGTATCGAGCGTCCAATCACCAAAGATGATCTGTTTAGGCAGTGCATCACTCGGCTTGTCATCAACCACTTGAACACGGCGTAACAGAGCTTTGATGCGAGCCATTAATTGGCGCGGGCTAAAAGGTTTGGCGATATAATCATCGGCACCAATTTCCAAACCAATGATCTGATCGGTTTCGTCCGATACCGCAGTCAGCATAATGATAGGCACATTGGAATTTTTACGAACGCGCTGGCACAAAGTGAAACCATCGTCCCCAGGAAGCATTACATCAAGAAGAATCAGATCAGGGTAACCTTGACTCTGAAGGTGAATGTCTAGTTCCGCCCCATCTCCAACCGAAGAAACATCGAAGCCCGATTTTGAGAGGTACTCTTCCAGCAACTCGCGGATTTCTTGATCATCATCCACCACGAGAATTCGAGTATTTGTTGGCATCGCCCAAACCTATAAAATTTACAACTTATTCACATAGTGTATAGGCAGGTCGAGTTTTTGATTATTGATATGTCTGTAAAATTAGAACAATGAACAGATAGAGATCACAACTAGATAACCTCTATCTGCATTTCTAGTGATGGACTGCACTAAGACGAACAGCTGATCTCCATCTCCTTGCCCCACTCAGGAGGCAGAGCAGCCAAATATTCATAGTCAGGATGTTCGGCATATGGATCGGCGAGCACTACCATTAATGCATCAACCACACTGCTATCGCCCTCTTCCGCTTTATCAATTGCCAATTGAGCCAAGTAGTTACGCAGTACATATTTCGGATTGATTGCACGCATCTTTTGACAGCGCTGTTCCGTAGTTTCCTGTTCCAGTTCACAGCGCTTAAGGTAACTATCAACCCAAAGTTTGGCTGCTTCGCGGTCGATGACTAGATCAATCACCTCTTGCTCAGATTGCGTATCGAGATCCGACAGCGCTCTGAAGAATCGAGAATAATCGACGCGGTTTTGTGACATTAGCTCGAACATAGACTCGAACAGGCGACTGTCTCCTTCTTGTTTCGATAACAGTCCGAGCTTTCTACGCATAAGCTGACTAAAATAGCCATTCATTTGAGGTTCGTACATCTCAAGCGCAGCTTCTAAATCAGCTCGCTCAATCAGAGGAGATAGCGCATGCGCTAGTGCAGACAAGTTCCACATACCAATACGAGGCTGTTGATTGAATGCGTAACGACCTTGATAGTCCGAATGATTACAAATAAGACGAGAATTATACTCATCCATAAATGCGAACGGGCCGTAATCAAACGTCTGGCCAATGATCGACATGTTGTCCGTGTTCATCACCCCGTGGGCAAAACCATTTGCCTGCCACAACGCAATCATCTCCGCAGTGCGGTCAACGATCTGATTGAACATCGCCGCGTAAGGCTTTTCTTCGTTTAGACATTGTGGGAAGTGCCACTCAATCACCTTATCAGCCAATAGCTTTTGCTCTGCAAGTTGATTGGTGTAAAACAGATATTCAAAATGGCCAAAGCGAATATGAGATTCTGATACACGCAATAGCAGCGCACCTTTCTCCTGCTTTTCACGGTACACCGGCGTGTCACTGATCATCATGGCGAGTGCACGTGTGGTTGGAATATTCAGCCCAGCCATCGCTTCACTGCAAAGATACTCACGAACTGTCGAGCGGATCACCGCACGCCCATCACCCATACGAGAATAAGGGGTTTTACCTGCACCTTTAAGGTGTAAGTCGAACGTTTCACCACTTTTAGCAACCACTTGAGATAAGAGTAACCCTCTTCCGTCACCAAGATCTGGGTTGTAAGCGCCAAATTGATGACCTGCATACTTCATCGCAATAGGGTCAAAGTTTTCGTTGTCGACTAAACCGGACAGTGAATTCAAGAGATCTGCATTGAGGCTCTCAGTTCCGTCCACAGAAGGAAAACCAAGTTCCGTTGCCAAAGTGTTGTTCCACGCAAGCCAGCGAGGGTTCAATAACGGCGTTGGATCAACACGAGAGTAAAAGGTTTGCGGCAGTTCGACGAATCGATTGTTAAAAGAGAGATGGTCCCAAATAGACATAACGACACACTTTGATCAAATAGTAGTGTCAGATTATCACAGTTTGGTAACAACTTCTGGAAAGGTTGAGTGGCTAACTACTGGGTCTTGGCGGTTTGATCGCAAAGGTAGAAAGCCACGTTCAATGTTTAGATAAGATTGAGCGATAAGATCGTGAAAAAGAGTTATTCATAACAATTTTCGAGTTGCGTAAACCTAATTAGATTAGAGCTAGAATAGCGACTAGAGAAACCGATGCGAAAAGCCAAGTACGACCGATAACGCCAAAATGAGAGTGTTGAATCATTTCTTGATGCTGCATAAATGCGCTCCTTAACTATATATACCGTGTATATACAATATATCGACAAGCAGCCGAAATCGGCAAGCACATTAATATTAACTTTTTATTACAGCATCAAGAAATTTACGTAACAATTGAGATTTCTTATGCTTTAAGCACGCGTTGTAGTCGATAGAAGCGCTCCAGCACCAATAAATACACCACCAGTCACTCGATTAAACATCTTGGCTCTGCCCTTCGCAAACAACCAGTTAGATGATTTAGCTCCAAGATAGGCATACATAAGTAACCAAGATAGCTCCATCACAGCGAAGGTCGTCGCAAATACGACAAACTGCGGAAACAATGCTGCTGTTGGGTCAATAAACTGCGGGAAAAGAGCGGTAAAGAACAAGATAGCTTTAGGGTTACTCGCTCCAACAATAAAACCGCTTAGGTAATGTTGTAGGTAAGTGCCTTTGTTTTGCTTACTGCCTTCCTCTCCTTGCTCATCAAGCTGATAACTCTGTTGGTTTGAACGCAGTGACTTCCAACCGAGGTAAATCAGATAGGCTGCACCCGTCCATTTGATGATGTTAAACACGACCTCAGACGAAGCGATGATGACGCCAAGCCCAGTAAAAGACAGGGTTAAGATTGAGGTAATCGCCGTTAAGCTACCAAGGGCGGTAAAAACTGAAAGCCTAAAACCTGATTGCACCGCCTTCGTCATACACAACAAAGAACTTGGTCCAGGTGATGCTGTTAGCACCAATACGGCAAGAAAGTAATAAACCCAAATATCAAAACTCATCGTGAATCCTCCGTAACTCACTAGGGCGTGTTGACCTTTCGTGGTTGAATATTGTTCGGATGGGGACGCCTAGTCAAAAGCGTTTTAATCGCGGCGAGGGAGAAGTAGCCTAGTCATTCTAAGCAAATCTCCCTCAACAAAGAGTAAAACGCTTTTTGCGGGGGCGCCCAGCTCGAACCCTTCGGGCAGCGTTTGCTGGTCATTTCTACTACGTTATCGGCTTCTCATGTAGGCTAGCTACACATCAAAGCCTCTGCCTTGTATAAATACCCAGCAACTCGCTGCAAAAACCAGCTCGAAAGGTCAACACGCCCTTAAATATAAATTTTAGGCTCCAATATGAATCAGATGTGCAACTTGATCAACTTCACCACGTTGCTTTCTCTATCGCTGAACGGGACTTACCTTCGCGAAAACCTTCGCCATACGGTGTAATCGTCCACCCTAAGGATAAATAGCAAAGTCTTTATTCAAAGATAGGGATAAACCAAGCATTACTCGCCAAAAACAAAAAAGCCACACTGTTCAGCGCGGCTTTAGATTCGTAGTTCTGCTAATTAGTCTTTGTAGATAGAGAACTCATCAGCGTGCTCAAGCATCTGAGCGCGTGTGATCATGAATACGCCATGACCACCATTTTCGAACTCAATCCAAGTGAATGGAATGTGTGGGTACTGTTCCATCATGTGAACCATCGAGTTGCCCACTTCACAAATAAGGATACCTTCGTCTGTTAGGTAATCTGGTGCGTTAGCTAGAATGCGACGAACCAACTTCAGGCCGTCAGTACCTGCAGCTAGGCCTAGCTCAGGCTCATGAGTGAACTCATCTGGCAGGCTGTTCATATCTTCTTCATCCACGTATGGTGGATTCGATACGATCAGGTTGTACTTCTCTTTTGGCAGATCGCGGAACAGATCCGAACGGATTGGGAACACTTGCTGCTCCATGCCGTGGTCTTGAACGTTCTGCTCAGCCACTTGCAGTGCGTCAGTTGAGATATCAATTGCATCCACTTCCGCTTCAGGGAATGCGTGTGCACAAGCAATCGCAATACAACCACTGCCAGTGCATAGATCCATGATGCGAGTCGGCTCTTCAGTCAACCACGGCTGGAATTGCGCTTCGATCAGCTCACCGATTGGAGAGCGAGGCACTAGTACACGCTCATCAACGAAGAATTCAAGACCACAGAACCATGCTTTGTTGGTTAGGTAAGCAGTAGGTGTGCGCTCATTGATTCGTTTAATAACGCGCTCAACGATACGTAGACGCTCACTGCTGGTTAGGCGAGAGTTCAATACGTGCGAAGGAACGTCAATCGGCAGATAAAGGGTTGGTAAAATAAGTTGTACCGCCTCATCCCACGCATTATCTGTGCCGTGACCATAAAATAGGCCCGCTGCATTAAAGCGGCTAACAGTCCAACGAATCACATCTTGAAGCGTGTGTAGTTCTGATACCGCTTCTTCTACAAAAATCTTATCCAAAATCATCTCCGAAAAGCGCTACAATACTGCTAATTACGTTTCAATTTAGAACTTATAACCTGATGAGCAAAAAAGACACCGATCTCGATGACGATTTCGCCCTGTTCAGTGAAGCAGTAAAGGGCGTTAAAAAGTTGCAACAGGATACCATAATCCAGCAGCCAAAAAGAAATACCAAACAAAAAGAAATTACGCGAACAGCCAGACAAGCCAGTGACAGCGAGTTTTATTTTTCGGACGAGTTCATCCCTCATCTAAGTGAAGATGGCCCAACTCGTTACGCGCGTGATGATGTGTCTAAGTACGAAGTCAAAAGGCTGCGTCGTGGCGTCTATGTGCCGGATGTCTATCTCGATATGCACGGCATGACTCAACAAGAAGCCAAGCGTGAATTAGGCGCCATGATTGCTCACTGTGTTAAAGAAGGCGTCTCTTGTGCTTCTGTGCAGCACGGTATTGGTAAGCACATCCTAAAAGAGAAAGTGCCGTTGTGGCTTGCGCAGCATCCGGATGTGCTTGCGTTCCACCAAGCTCCATTGGAGTTCGGCGGCAACGGTGCACTGTTAGTTTTGCTCTCTATCCCTGAGAAGTAACGCCTC
The DNA here is from genome assembly GCF_059834255.1 of Vibrio sp. R11-SG3-ISO9. Lineage (NCBI taxonomy): Bacteria > Pseudomonadati > Pseudomonadota > Gammaproteobacteria > Vibrionales > Vibrionaceae > Vibrio > Vibrio sp. R11-SG3-ISO9. Next base: position 57,782 of record NZ_JCBDGU010000055.1, on the reverse strand, counting down.
TAATTGCAATCAACGTAAAGACGTAAGAATGCAGTGAAGCATAGCCACACCCATTGAGATACAAAGAAAAAGGCACATCCGACGATGTGCCTTTTCGTTATTCGACTTTTGGCGAATAGCTTAGTTTGGAGATAACCGATTAAGGGTTAATATTCCAAGCTAGCTCACCTTTTTTGGTCTCTAAATCAAAATCGATACAGACCAATCCCGACGTTGGGAACATAGGTGGCGTCATACCAGTGGCAAACTCTGCCGTTAAATACCCGACCAATGGCAAGTGCGACACAAACAACACACTCTCTAGGTTTTCAACCTCAGCCATCGCAATGGTGTAATCAAAAACTTGGTCGGACACACCATAAGGGGTGATGTCTTCGCTCGTTTCTACCTTATCGCCAGAAAACACTTCAGAGATCTCTAACCAAGTCTCCTGCGCTCTCAAGTATGGGCTAACCAATACTTTATCAAAATGAGTTACGCCTTGTTCTGCGGCAGCTTGTGCTACTGCAAGCGATAACTTCTTACCACGCTTAGTGAGCGCACGCTCTGCATCTGTGTTTGCAAAATGCTCTGCTTCACCGTGACGCATAATGAATACTTTCATGTTCTATCCTGTCTATGTAGCCGTTAAAAGCTTAGCAATCAATCGACCGCCTGAACGCTACTTAGGGGTGACTCTAAAGTTATAGAAACTTTGTTCGTTGTAAATAATTATACCAAGTCACTTGCCAAAGAGTTCGACTTTCTTAACAATCTTATTAAAAGAAAATAAATCACTGATAAAAATCGATAAAATCGATTTCAAAAGCAACAAAAAGCTCTTCATATCCCAAAATAGGATTACAAGGTTTGCACCGATTTACATCGGGTACATAATTTAAACACTACCTTCTCTGGAGACACGCGTGTGCATCTAAGCCCAAACGACGAACACCAATACCGCTACTTAACGCTTAATAATGGCTTAAGAGTGTTGCTTGTTCATGACCAACACGCTCAAAAAGCCGCCGCCGCATTAGCGGTCAATGTCGGGCACTTCGATGACCCAAGTGATCGAGAAGGTTTAGCTCATTACCTAGAGCATATGCTTTTTTTGGGAACTGAAAAGTATCCAAAGGTCGGAGAGTTCCAAAGTTTTATTAGCCAACATGGTGGCAGCAATAATGCTTGGACTGGCACAGAACATACCTGTTTCTTTTTCGATGTCGAGTTAGATGCGTTTGAAAATGCGCTCGACCGCTTCAGCCAGTTTTTCACGGCTCCGTTATTCAATGAAGAAGCGCTAGATAAAGAACGCCAAGCAGTTGATTCTGAATACAAAATGAAGCTCAACGACGACTCGCGACGCCTCTATCAAGTGACCAAAGAGTTGGTCAACCCTGAGCACCCTTTCGCCAAGTTTTCTGTCGGTAACATTGAAACGCTAGGCGATAGAAACGGACAAACCATTCGCCAAGAGATCCTGGATTTCCACCAGCAACAATATTCCGCCGATTTAATGACGCTAACCTTGTCGGGTAATCAGCCTCTCGACCAAATGCAGAGTTGGGTTGAGCAAAGATTCAGCAGCATTGTTAATCATCAGCGACAAGGGAAGAAAGTCGACGTTTCGATTGTTGGCCCAGAAAGCACTGGCGTTCAGGTGTTTGTCGAACCGATTAAAGAGATTCGCAAACTAATACTGACCTTCCCGATGCCAAGCATGGATGAACATTACAGCATTAAGCCCCTCTCCTTCTTTGCACATTTACTGGGCTATGAGGGTGAAGGCAGTCTGATGATGCAATTGAAAGAGAAAGGCTGGATCACTTCGCTTTCTGCTGGCGGTGGAGCCAGTGGCAGCAACTATCGTGATTTCACGGTGAGCTGTTCACTCTCTGTCGAAGGCTTAACGAAAGTTGATGAGATCACCCAAGCGGTATTTCAATACATCAAGTTGATTGAAAAAGAAGGCATGCAAGAGTGGCGCTACCTTGAAAAGCGCGCTGTTCTCGAATCTGCATTCCGCTTCCAAGAACCAGCTCGTCCGATGGATGTCGTTAGCCACCTTGTGATGAATATGCAGCACTATCCAGAGCATGACGTGGTCTACGGTGACTACAAAATGGAATGTTACGATGAAGCATTACAACTTTCTTTACTCAAACACTTTACCGTCGACAACATGCGCTCAACGCTGATTGCTCAAGGACTTGAGTATGATCGTCAAGCGAAATGGTACTTCACGCCTTACTCGGTGCACCCTTTTACCAAAGAGCAAAAGCAATCTTTCCAATGCATCAACCCTGGATGGGAGTTTGAATTACCGGGTAAAAACCCATTCATCTGTTACGACCTAGACCCAGCAGAGCTTGAAGAGCAAAAAACTCATCCGACTCTTCTACAAGAATTGGACGGGTTTAAATTGTGGCACCTACAAGACACCGAATTTCGCGTGCCAAAAGGCGTGGTGTACGTCGCGATCGATAGCCCTCACTCTGTAGCAAGTCCAAGGAACATTGTTAAGACTCGATTGTGCGTCGAAATGTTCTTAGATTCACTCGAAAAAGAGACATATCAGGCTGAAATTGCCGGAATGGGATACAACATGTATACCCATCAAGGCGGCGTGACACTGACGATTTCGGGCTTTAGCCGTAAGCAACCGCAGCTTCTAAATATGATTCTGGAGCGCTTTGCTTCTCGCCAGTTCAGTCCTGCTCGTTTTGACACGATTAAGAGCCAACTGCTTAGAAGCTGGAGCAACGCTTCGCAAGATCGTCCTATCTCGCAGCTATTTAACGCGATGACTGGGTTACTACAGCCAAATAACCCACCCTATTCGGTGTTAATCGAAGCACTAGAAACCATTGAAGTTGATGAGCTCTCGTCATTTGTTCAAGCTATTTTAGCTGAGCTACATGTCGAGATGTTTGTTTACGGTGATTGGCGTCAAGACGATGCCTTGCAGATGGCAGAATCACTGAAAGATGCTCTAAGAGTCAAAGACCAAGCGTATGAAGAGTCATTGCGACCACTGGTTATGCTTGGAGAAAATGGCAGCTTTCAGCGTGAAGTGGTGTGCAACCAAGATGATTCCGCAATTGTGGTTTACTACCAATGTCCCGACATTTCGCCACAAAGCATCGCTCTCTACTCTTTGGCTAACCATTTGATGTCGGCCACCTTCTTCCATGAAATTCGCACCAAGCAACAGCTCGGATATATGGTTGGCACTGGCAACATGCCACTCAACCGCCACCCTGGTATCGTGCTCTATGTACAGTCACCCAATGCCGCCCCTGTTGACTTGATTTCATCCATCGACGAGTTTCTTAATGCCTTTTACATGGTGCTGTTAGAACTCAATGACTATCAATGGCACAGCAGTAAGCGTGGGCTTTGGAATCAGATATCAACACCCGACACTACATTACGAGGTCGTGCTCAACGTCTGTGGGTCGCAATTGGTAACAAGGATACCGACTTCAACCAGCGTGAACGCGTGTTGGAAGAGCTAAAAGAACTATCACGCAGCGACATGATTCGTTTTGTGGTCAACCAGCTCAAGCCACGCACCGCAAACCGTTTGGTGATGCATGCGCAAGGTAACGCTCATCAAGAGGAACCATCTCTGTCTATGGGCGTTGAGATTGGCTCTATTGAAGAGTTCCAGCTGCGCCCGAAAGATACTGAGCTCGGTTAAATAATTTACTCTTTAGGACTCAAAGGTTGATGTTAGTGCATCAACCTTTTTTGATCTGCCTCGCGCTAAAAGAGATCTCCTACTACGCTCCTTCGTCGCTTTAGGAGATGAAGTCATTTTTCATGAACTTTTACCGTCATTCCCGAGAAGGAGGAACGACTGAGTCGGGAACCTGCTTACTGCACGCACCAAACAAAAAGCCCGCATCGTCAATGTATGCGGGCTTTGTCATGAGTTTATACCACTCTAATTATAGAACGGCTCATCCAGACCTGCGCGAGTCAGTAGACCATCACACGGAGCGAAACGATCACCGTACTTCACAGCAAATTCGTTCATCATTTCAACCAGCGACTTCACGCCAATTTGATCCATGTAACGGAACGGACCACCTAGGAATGGAGGGAAACCGATACCGAAGATAGCGCCTATATCACCATCACGTGGACTACGGATGATGCCTTCATCTAGACAACGAACAGCTTCATTTAGCATTGGCAGCACACAGCGCATTGCGATGTCGTTATCACTCAACTTAGGATCTGGCTGAAGCTTCAGAAGTTTGTAGACTGACTTGTCGACTTCTTTCTTCTTACCTTTGTAAGTGTAGAAACCTTTGCCGCTCTTACGCCCTTTGCGGTTGTCGTTCAATAGAACATCGAACACGTCAGGACCTTGGAAACGGTCACCCAACTCATTCACTAGAATCGGCATGATTTTAGCGCCAATATCTACGCCTACTTCATCTAGCAGAGTAATTGGCCCCACCGGGAAACCGAAATCAAGCAGAGCACTGTCGAGCTTTTCGATAGGCTCATTCGCTAGCAGAAGGTGAGCTGCTTCGTTCATGTATGGCGCTAGGATACGGTTTACATAGAAGCCCGCTTTATCTTTCACAACGATAGGTGTTTTACCTTGCTTCTTCGCGAGAGCAACCACTGTTGAGATAGTCTGATCTGACGTTCCTTCATGAGGGATAACCTCAACCAATGGCATTTTTTCTGCTGGGCTGAAGTAGTGAAGACCGACAACATTTTCAGGGCGCTCTGCTTTCTCTGCAATCTTATGGATTGGCAGAGACGAGGTGTTAGTGGCAAAGATCGTTTCTGGCTTCGCATTTTCTTCGATATCCGCGACCATTTTTTGCTTAAGATCCAGATCTTCGAATACTGCCTCGATCACTACATCAATATGGTTGAAGCTAGTAAAATCGATACCACCTGATAGCTGTAGCATTTTGCTTTCCAAACCTGCACGGCTCAGAATGCGGCGCTTCTTCTGCTTATTGAACAGCTTGTAGTTGTAATTCAAAGCGTTCAGAACACCATCGTTCGAAACATCTTTAATACGAACTGGAACCTTAGCTTTAGCAACACTTACGTGACTGATACCAGCACCCATCAGGCCACCACCTAAGACACCCACGCGGTTAACGCGATTTGGCTCAGCATCGGCACCATGCTCTTTCTTCATCTCTGTTGTAGCGAAGAAGATAGAACGAAGGGCTTTTGATTCGTCACTCATTACTAGCTCAGAGAAACGCTGCGCTTCATATTTCAAGCCTTTATCAAATCCGTTCTCTAAACCATGACGAATCACGTCAAGAATCGCGTCAGCTGCTGGGTAATTACCACGTGTTTTCTGATTGGTTTTCTTGGCTGCTTGCTCGAAAATAACCTTACGACCCAGGCCGTTTCGAGAAATCAGTTTCTCTTTCGTCGAAGCTTGGCTCTTCGACGCCAGACGTTTACCCTTCTTGCTACCCGCGTTCTTCTCGACTAAGTCTTTCGCTACTTTAAGGAGAATAGTTTCAGGCACACAGGCATCGACAACGCCTAACTTCTTCGCCTTTTTCGCACGTAACTGCTTACCCGTTAAGATAAGGTCTAGCGATGGTAACAAGCCAATCAGGCGAGGCAAACGCTGAGTACCTCCAGAGCCTGGCAATAGGCCTAGCTGTACTTCTGGTAGGCCTAAACGGGTTTTGTCTGAATCAGTACAAACTCGGTAGTCACACGCTAGAGCAAGCTCTAGACCACCACCTAAACAAGGACCGTGAATCGCAGCAACTACCGGATATGGTAAGTCAGACAGCTCTTGGAACATCTCCTGACCTTGTCTTGCTAACGATTCAGCTTCACTGGCACTGGTGCATGCATCTAGCATTCGAACGTCGGCGCCAGCAATGAAATTGTCAGGTTTTAAGGAATGAACAATCAGACCTTTAACGCTACTCTGTTTCTCTTTTAGCTGTTCAAAGATGCTCTTCATCTCTTCAGCAAAAGCGGCCTGTAGCGTGTTCATTTTTTCATTAGGAACATCAATCGCCAACCAAGCGATATTTTGATCATCGATGCTCAGCGAGAACGCCTTCTCTGCTGACGCTGGAGCTGATTCATTATTGATAGCAACTTCGTTTTCTGTGTTCACTTCAGCATTATTAGACATTACTCTACCTCCAAGATCATTGCTGCACCAAGACCACCAGCGGCACACGCTGTATTCAACGCTAAACCACCACCACGACGTTTCAGCTCACGCAGAGTCTGCGTCATCATACGAGCACCGGTTGCGGCAAATGGGTGACCATAAGCGATGGAACCACCAAGGACGTTGAACTTGTCCATATCGATTTCACCAATCGCTTTACCTCGACCAAGGTTTTGCTGGGCAAATTCATCACTTGCAAACATTTTCACGTTCGCCAAAGCTTGTGCTGCGAAGGCTTCGTGCATATCAATAAGCGTCAGATCAGACAGCTCTAATCCGGTATTCTCCAACACTTTTGAGGTCGCATAAGTTGGCCCCATCAGCATGTCGGTTTCAACACCGATGGCTGAGAAAGCAAAGCCACGAATGTAGCCCATCACTTCTAAGCCAAGCTCTTTTGCCTTACCTTCACGCATTAACATAACTGCTGCTGCACCGTCGGTTAGTGGTGTCGCGTTTGCTGCCGTTACACTACCGTATTTACGGTCAAAGGCTGGACGCAACTTCGCGTAGCCCTCTAGCGTCGATTCATGGCGAATATTATTATCTTCTGAGATGTACTTCTTATAAGGTGCAGGGAAAGCTGTCATCACTTCATCTTGAATCTTCCCATCTTTCCAAGCTTGAGAAGCAAGAGAGTGTGAACGGTGAGCAAGTGCATCTTGTTCTTCACGCGTAATGCCGTGCGTTTTTGCCATCTGTTCAGCCGTTTGTCCCATAGACAAGCCGGTAGAATACTCAGCGACCGCTGGCGGAACTGGCATGAGATCTTTCACTGACAGGCTTTTTAGTATTTTTAGTTTTTGGCCTAGCGTTTTTGTTTTGCTCAGAGCAAGAAGGTTAGCCGCAAGTTTCTTCGACACACCAATCGGCAGAACAGATGACGAATCTGCACCGCCCGCAATGCCCACATCAATCGTTCCTGCCATGATACTTTCTGCAACGTTGGCCGCCGCTTGAAAGCTTGTAGCACAGGCACGAGTCACACTGTAAGCATCAGTGTGAATGTTCATTCCTGTACCCAACACAATCTCACGTGCGATGTTTGGCGCTTCTGGCATTTGAACCACTTGGCCAAATACCACCTGCTCGATAAGTGCAGGGTCAATATCTGTTCTCGCAAGCATTTCGCTCACGACCATTTTTCCTAGATCTACCGCAGGCACTTGACTAAATTCTGTACTTTGGCGAGCGAATGGGGTTCGTAATCCAGCGACAACGGCAACACGCTCTCCCGAACGAGTTTTGACTTCCTGTTTGCCCATGGTTTCTCCTTAAGTTTGAGAGGTCTGACCTGATGCATTGTAAAGAAGTTGTTAATTTAATCAAACGGCCGTTTAAATAAACGTGACACGGGTAGAAAGCGCTCAGTGATAAGAAGTGTGATATTGAATCGAACCTTTCGGATTATTAAGGCTCAAATAAACGCTAAACTAAAAGCAGGAACAATCATTTGTGATGTATAAGAACTGTGTTGCTTATTAAGTTCTTGAGGCAAAAAAAAACCACACAGAACTGTGTGGTTGGAATGTTTTAAAGCAATTAACGTTACGCCAATTGAAATAATCAGTTTCCTGATTAGGAGAAAGTAAAGTCAGCCTTCAAAAGGAAGTGTCGTCTTGCTCAACATGTTAGCCATAAAGACTAACTAGACGACAAGATGTACTATAGCCTGTTCGAAGTCTTAGATTTTGAAGTAGATCAATTTTAATGTGATTTTACAATCTTCAATCGATTACAGCATAGAAAACAAAGCACAACGAACAAAGACACTCTATCCACAGAGCAAATATGGAGGCTCATGTGTCGATAATAAAAATGTTTGGAAAGAAAACTGCCAAGCGTCCGGTCAACTCTGATATGGACAAACAAAGAAAATACGAAGCGCTCGTGCGTGCTTATCATCGCGACCTGTTTCGCTATGCCTATTGGTTATGCAAAGACAAAAGCATTGCCGAGGATTTAGTGCAGGAAACTTGCCTACGGGCATGGAAGTCATTAGACAGTCTGCAAGATGAGAAAGCAGCGAAATCTTGGTTAATCACGATTTTACGCCGCGAAAATGCTCGACGTTTTGAACGCAAACAATTTGATCTGGTTGATATTGATGACCACGGTAATGATGCTAAAGTCAGTGACGACCCGCATCACCAGCACCAGTGGCTACAAGCCCAGATCATGAAATTAGACGTTGATTACCGTGAACCACTCTTTCTTCAGGTGATTGGTGGGTTTAGTGGTGAAGAGATCGCTGATGTCTTAGAGCTAAACAAAAACACGGTAATGACACGATTATTTAGGGCGCGAAACCAGCTCAAAGAGATGCTGGATTCAGAAGAGGCCGAAAGGGGGCAACATAATGGATGATTTAGAATTCCGTCGTCGTATATTGTCGGAACCGAAACAACGAAATCAAGACATCATGGATGCTACAGCAAACAGTGAGGCCAATAGTAAATTCTTGGATGATGTTCTTGCTCTCGATAAGCAAATTCATTCAGCCATGAACGTGGATGTGCCTGACGATCTTGCCGATCGCATCTTATTCAACCAAACGTCTTATGAAGAGAGTAAAGTGGTTAAGCCTACTTTCGCTCGCCGTGCTATGGCAATGGCAGCATCTGTTGCTTTTGTCGCTGGTCTTCTTGTGGGGCAAGTTAATTGGGGCAACGCGTTTGTTTCTCCTGCACATGCAAGTTTAGCTGACACCGCGTTAAAACACGTTGTCACTGAAAAGCCGTTTGTTGAAGTATTAGATGAGAATGTATCGTCTGATCAAATCAACACTAAGATGAACCCATTTGCGTTCCAATTCGATGATACTTTCCCGTATCACGTTTATTACCTGAACCACTGTGGCTTTGGTAAATCCAACGCAATGCACATGGTATTCCAAGGTGAAAAAGGCAAAGTAACGCTGTTTTTAACCGGTATACCTTCAGACAAAAGTCAGAACTTCGAAGAAGATGGTATGTCTGGTTCCATCACCCCTATCGATGACAGCAGTTTGATACTCGTTGGCATGGAAGGTGAAGATGTCGACAAGATTGCAGAAAAGCTATCTAAAATGATCAAACCGATGAGCTAATCTGCTAGTCAAACGCCCGTAAACACTGAGCCCAGCACTATATCACTGATATTGCGGGGCTTTGTTTTATAAATAGAACCACAACCATTCACAAAATATATAACGCTAGAGTTAAAACTCTAAAAAACAGCGTTTCCTACCATTTTCGTGTCAGATAGGCGTCATTTCCGTAATTTTATGCTCAAATTTCTCAATGGTCGGATTTGTATCCTCTATACTAACGCTTAGGATCAGCCCCCATTGAGCAAAAGCTCAAATAAATCGCCCTGTAGAGGCGGATACATAAAGGAATTAATAAATGACAAACAACACGCGTCTGTTTAAAAAGTCTCTTTTAGCAGTAACAATTACGACAATTACACTCGCCTCTTCACAAGCAATGGCAGCAGGTTTCCAACTTAACTCACAATCAGCAACAGGCCTTGGTCGTGCATTTGCTGGTGATGCAGTAATCGCGGACAACGCATCTGCGATGGCTCGTAATGCGGCAGCGCTTGCTCTTTTCGACCAAACTGAAATTTCTCTAGGCTTTAATGTCATCGATTCAGAAGTTACGGTCAAAGGTTCTGAATACAGTTCTCCTTTAGGTACTCAATCGGTTGAAGATGCAACAAACGACGCAACTTCAGTTGTACCAAACCTTTACATCGCAATGCCTATTAATGAAAAGTTTGCTGTGGGCTTTGGCGCATATTCTAACTTCGGTACTACCAATGAATTTGATGACAACTGGGGTTCAGGGACTGGTACTTTAGTTGTAGATGGTAGTGGCAATCCTCTAACAGTAGTACCTGGTGCAGATGCATTTGGTGGCACTACTAATGTTAGCTCGATGAATTTACTCTTTGCCGCCTCATACCGCATCAACGAACAGTGGAGTGTTGGTGGTGGTATTGACGTAATTTATGGCGAAGGTGAACTAAAACGTGACTCTACAATGAACGTTGTTGTAGCAGGCGTTGGACCAACAGGCACGACTTCTAAACAGAACCTAATGGATGTTGATGCATCAGGTTGGGGTGTTGGGTTCAACTTGGGTGCGGTTTATGAGTTGGACGAAAACAATCGCTTTGGATTGAGCTACCATTACAGCCCTGAAATTGAAGTTAGTGGCACAGTATCGTACCAAGGCAATGGCAACATTGGCGACCTAAAGATTCCTCTACCTTCAATGGCAGAGTTCTCTGGTTACCACCGCATCGAGAACACTAAATTTGCCGTTCACTACAGCATTCAATACATCAGTTGGAGTGACTTTGATGCACTTGTAACTACAGATGGAACAAACATCAAAGATTACAAGTGGCAAGATACTTACCACTACTCAATTGGTGGTACCTACTACATTAACCAAAACTGGGAAGCTCGAATCGGTTACATGTTCGATGAAGGTGTACAAGACTCTCTAACTTCAGTTTCTGTACCAGATTCGGACCGTCAATGGTTCTCGGCAGGTGCAAGCTACCACTTCAACAAAGATCAAACGCTTGATCTTGGCTTTACTTACCTAATAGGTGAGGACGTTAAGGTTGAAGATACAATTAACGGTGGTGCGGCAAATGGTGGTCTAACTTTAAATACCACAACGAAAGCGACCGCAATGCTGTTCGGTGTTCAATACACTCATAGATTCTAAGCACAATATCAAATTTAAAGGGTCGCTATCAGCGACCCTTTTTTATTACCTAGACTAAACAACGATCTCCCAATTAAGCTTACACCTGTATCCTGTAACGCCTTTATATCACTACAAGTGTACGCTCAAAATCCGTAACACCCTCGAAACATTCAGTTTTTTTAGCTGCAATCAGGTCATTTTTAATCATTTAATACCTAAAACAGTGTTTTATTCGAATTTCATTTTTAAAGTAATAGCTCTAAAAGTAAAATCACTGACCTTAATACTTATGATTCAGCGAACATAATAATGAAAATGAATAAGACTCTCCTATCTGCTGCAGTGGCAGTTGGTTTACTTTCTACATCTGGTGTAACACACGCTGCAGGCTTCCAACTAGCAGAATACTCAGCAACTGGCCTTGGTCGTGCATACGCAGGTGAAGCAGCAATGGCAGACAATGCAGGCGCACAATGGCGTAACCCTGCGATGCTTACCTACCTAGAAGGTACACAGGTTTCTGTTGGCGCAATCTACGTTGACCCAAATATTGATGTAAGCGGTGAAGTAACACATGCACACCCAGCACTAGGCTCAACTAATGCATCTTCAAATGATTTCGCTAATGATGCTGTGATTCCTAACTTCTACCTTTCGCATCGCTATAATGAAAAACTTGCGGTCGGTTTAGCTTTTGGTACCAACTACGGTATGGAAACAGACCTAGGCAAAGACTTTGCAGCTTCTCACTTTGGCAACGAAGCAAGCGTCATAACTAAAGAAGCAAATGTAAACATTGCATACCAACTGAACGAAGCTGTAAGTATTGGTGGTGGCGTACGATACGTGATGGGTGAAGGTAGCTTTGGCGCTACAGCGCCTGAAAAGAATGCAGTTGGTGTTGATCCTGGTACAGGAATGCCTATCTCTGTACCAGCAGGTACCACACTAAAATACATGGAAGGTGACGATACTGCATGGGGTTGGCAAATTGGTACAGCTTGGCAAATCAACGAAGCACACCGTATCGGCTTTTCATACAAATCTGAAGTTGACCTGAAGTTAGAAGGACATGCAGAAGGTCTAGGCTTCGGTCTAGCAGGCGGTCAACGAGATACTGGCTACATGAACCTTGCACTTCCTGCTACAGCAGAATTAGCAACCTACCACCAACTTTCAGATAAACTAGCGATTCATGTTAGCTTTAACTGGACAGACTGGAGTTCGTTCGAAAAACTTCAAGCTGAATTGGACAACAATGGTAGCCACACAGTAAAAGTTGAAAACTGGGAAGACAACTACCGTTTGGCACTAGGCGGTACTTATCAGTTAAATCAAAAACTAACTCTTCGTTCAGGTATCGCTTACGATACGTCAGCTGTTAGTGACAAAAACCGTACAATCACTATCCCAGAAACCGACCGTACTTGGCTAAGCATTGGTGCAGGCTACCAATGGTCAGAGCAACTATCTCTGGATGCAGGATTTACATATATTCTAGCTAAAGACGCTCCGATCACAGAATCTCGCGGCTACGCATCAGATGATCAAGCTGAAGCTATCGGTGGTAAGTTTGTTGGTGAAACCTCAGGCAGCATCTGGCTAGTGGGTGTTCAAGCGAACTACCGTTTCTAGGCTATTTGAATACAAAGCAAGATCAAAAAAGCTCGGTACTTACCGAGCTTTTTTATATCTACTGACTTGCTAAGGCTAATCGTTAAAAGTCTTCCAAATAGCCATCAATCAAATCTTCCTCTTCTAGGTCGACCTCTTCTGGCTCAATTTCTGCCTTAAAGTCACGACGTTGAATATAGATATCACGCGTCAGAGCATAAGGGTCTGGAGAATCTTCAAGCAACGCTTCTTGAGATACGAGTTGAGCACGCGACTCCATACCTTCTAGTGCCCACTTACCTAAACCTGCCCAGAAGTTCAATAACGAGAGTGGCACATATAGACCATCGACCTGATCTGCCACTTCACGCGTGGTCACAGGACCATAACCCGGAATCATGAAGTATGGACCATTGCCAACCCCATAGTGACCGATAGCGTCAGAAAACGATTTATCATCGTATTTGGTGATGCCCGCTTCACTCGCAATATCAATCAAACCAACCAAACCGAAAGTAGTGTTAATCCAAAAACGGTTGAAGTGATCCAGCGCTTTTTCACCATTACCCATGATCAAGTTATTGACCATACTGGCTGGTTCATCCAAGTTCGCTAGAAAGTTAGAAATACCGGTACGCACCGGAACTGGTGTGTAGTTAACGTAAGCAAGAGACACAGGGCGTACTAAGTAAGGATCAAGATACTCATAGTTGATATCCCACATAGCACGGTTGAAGCCTTCAAAAGGGTCATTAGGATGCGATTCAGCTTCATATTCCGTCGTCACTTGGCTATCTGATTGTGCGACTTCTTCATCGGGCACACTTGAACACCCGACCGTAATAGTGGCAGCTAAGATTAAGCTAAAAAGTCTTAAAATGCTGATAGACATAACACCTTTTCCATAAGGAATAATAAAAAGGCCAGCAATCGCTGGCCTCAATTGTTTGCGTAAGTCTATAACGTTTCTAAAGAAATCGGAATAGCCTCGCTTGTGCAATTCGCTTATTAATACTGCTGGTCAATACTTAGTGTTACCGGAGAACCTAGCTCTACCACCTCACTCTCACCGTACCAATCGCCTTCGCGAGTCGCAACGTTGCCATCTGTATCAAGCCTAGCGCGAACCATCAGAGATTCAAGACTAGACAGCTTGATGCCCTCCATCATGCTATTACCATCATCCAGTACAACGGTTCGAGGGAATGCACCTAGCGGGTAGCGAGCTGCGGCCACTGGCATAGGAGAACCATCTGCTCTATGTACTGACACGATAAGTACAGCATTAGGATCAGCATTAACTTGCTCACCTAGGTTCAAGGTCACAGCAACACTTTTACCTTCCGCTACACCCATCAAGTTACCCATTTTCTTCTGAGCACTCTCGATGCTGCGCGATAGCATCTCGTAACGGCTGTCTTGAGGACCGATCATCTGTTGCATGATGCTCCAGTATTTCACCGCTGACGGATAGTCTTGACGCTCGAATGCATCAAACGCTAGCAGTGAGAATACACGCAAATCGACGTAGTCTTTCTGTACCAAACGGCTTAGTAGCAGGCGAGCTTGGTTCTGTTCCGCTTCATCTGGCGATAGCATTAACGCCTGTGCAAAACCTAACTGAACGTCTTCGTTATTTGGCTCAAGCTTGTAAGCTCGCTCCATTGCATCGATAGCCGTTTGCGCGTCGCGATTCGCAAGAGCGATACGACCCAACAATAACCAACCTGTCGAATCTTTAGGCTGGTAGTGCAGACGTGTACGAAGTGCAAGCGTTAGGTCTTCCAACTCATCGTCCGTCAGCGCACTGCCCTCTGCAGACATCAACTTCTTAGATAGAGCCGGTAGATTTGCACTCACTTGCTGCCAGTGCTGAACCTTGTCCATCGCACCAAACTGAAAGTACATACCGTAACTAAGCGCGATTACCATCAGCACAGACGGCACAACCACAACAACTGTTGAAATCTGGGTCTTCTTGTTCGCTTTTTCTGCTGGAATATCATCAAGAAGAGACTGCTTAAGATCAGCAATCAGCTCTTGTTGGTTATCAACTAAACCTTCTTCCGCTTCAACTTCTAGCTCATCTAGACGATCTTTATAGAAAGCCTTGTTCAATTCATCACGAAGAGCTTCATCGTTGTTGGCTTTCTTGTTCACAAATGGCAAGACAATCAACACGACAGCAGCTAATGAAAGGATAATTGTAGAAATCCAAAATAGAGTCATTACTTCTTGTCTCCGTCGTTCTCTTCATCGAGTAACGCTTTTAAACGTGCTTCTTTGTCAGCATCCCAATCTTCATTTGACTCTACAGCTTTCGCTTTCGACTTTCTGCTGCGTAGTACAATCAGCGCGAAACCAAATACCACAACGGCAAATGGACCAACCCATAGGATCGATGTTGCTAGCGTTAATGGCGGATTGTAGGTAACGAAATTGCCGTAGCGTGCAATCATGTAATCAATGATCTCTTGCTCAGACTTGCCCTCTTTCGTCATCTCATACACTTTTTGGCGAAGGTCGACTGCTAGTTCTGCATTCGAATCACCAATGGTGTTGTTTTGACATTTTGGACAACGCAGCGTGTTGCTCAAATTTTTGAACTGCTGCTCTTGTTGCAAGTTATCAAACTCATGGATCTCAATAGCCGCAGTAGCTGTTAGAGAAATAGCAAACGTTGCTAACAGCGCAATCAGTGCGTGTTTAATCATTTTGCTTCCTCCAACAAGTCTTGATACATAGGCTCAAGCGTTGATGCCCAGTTAGTTGGGTTTACATCACCAACGTGGCGGTAACGAACAACGCCGTTCGCATCAATCAGAAAAGTCTCTGGAGCACCATATACGCCTAGATCTAGGCCTAACATGCCATTGCCATCGAATAAACTGATTAGGTAAGGGTTACCAAGCTCATTCAACCAACCTACCGCTTTTGTACGATCATCTTTGTAGTTCAAGCCAATGATCTTAACGCCTTGTGCAGCTAGTTTGTTCAAGTAAGAGTGCTCTGCGTAACACGTTGGGCACCATGTAGCCCAAACGTTCAGAAGCAGAGGCTCGCCTTTAAATACAGCTTGGTCGTACAGTTTGCCCGGCTCCGCTAGGTCTTCTAGACGGAATTCAGGAACCTCTTTGCCAATCAATACTGATTCAAGCTTAGTCGGGTCATCACCCGACTGGTTGCGTACAAGCTGAGTTGCAAAAATGACAGCCAGTGCCATAAAAGCAATCAATGGAATGAAAAGTATCTTCTTATTCATTAAGCCTCCTGCTTCTCTGCTGTCTTTTTCGCTGGCTTGCGGAAACGGTAACGACGGTCACTGATCGCAATAGCACCACCAATCGACATGATCAGAGAGCCAGCCCAAATCCAACGAACGAATGGTTTGTAGTAAACACGAACAGCCCAAGATTTATTGTCATCTAGACGTTCACCCATCGCAATGTACAGGTCGCGAGTCACACCGCGATCAATCGCTGCTTCAGTCATCATAGACTTGGCAGTGGTGTAGAAACGTTTCTCTGCGTGCAATGTGTTGATGTACTTACCATCTTTTGTGATTTCAAAATCAGCAATGTAGCCATCGTAGTTCGGACCGTCTTTGTCACGAACACCTGCAAAGTAGAAATCGTACTCTTCAAGTTGGTAGTATTCACCTGGAGCCAAACGCACATCACGCTCGATGCTATAGTTTTGTACCATAGCGATACCGATAACAGTAACGGCAAGACCAAGGTGACCCAACATCATAGCCCAGTGGCTGCGCTGAATCTTAGTAACACCCGTCCAGAAACTATGGCGGTGCGTCGCACGTTCATGCAGCTCAAAGCCGTGCATGAAGATGATCCAGAATGCCATTACCCAGCCAGCAAACGCAGTACCGCTGAAGTATTCAGCAAGCACGCTCACCATCAACCAGCTCAAACCAAGTGACAATACGCCAGACACAACCATTGGTTTAACAAGCTTAGACAGGTTGTCGCGCTTCCAACGGATCAGTGGACCGATACCAAGTAGGAACGAGAAAGGAATCATCAACCAGAAGAACAGCATATCGAAGAATGGAGCACCGATAGATACTGAACCAAGACCAATCTGCTTATGCACAAGCGGTAACAATGTACCAACTAATACAACCACAAGCGCTGCGATAAGTAGCACGTTGTTCGCAAGCAGTGAGTTCTCACGAGAAACAAGGTCGAAGTTACCACGAACTCGTACTGCTGCGCCTTTTACAGCGAACAGAAGTAAAGAACCACCGATAACAAAGACTAAGAAGCCCAAGATAAACATACCGCGAGCAGGATCTGAAGCAAAGGCGTGAACCGATACCAAGATACCTGAACGAACGAGGAAGGTACCCAGTAAGCTCAACGAGAATGCTGAGATTGCTAGCAGTACTGTCCACGCTTTAAATGTACCGCGCTTTTCTGTCACCGCTAAAGAGTGCATTAAAGCAGTACCTGCCAGCCAAGGCATGAATGATGCGTTTTCTACTGGATCCCAGAACCACCAGCCGCCCCAGCCTAGTTCGTAATAAGCCCACCATGAACCTAGTGCGATACCTAGAGTTAGGAATAACCAAGCCGCGATTGTCCAAGGACGAGACCAACGCGCCCATGCCGTATCCAAGCGACCGCTCATTAGAGATGCAATTGCAAAAGAGAACGCTACCGAGAAGCCTACATAACCCATGTAAAGCATTGGTGGGTGAATGATCAAACCTGGATCTTGTAGAAGCGGGTTTAAGTCACGACCATCAACAGGGAAGAATGGCAAGGTACGTAAGAACGGGTTCGAGGTCACAATGATGAACAGCAAGAAACCGACAGTAATCAGACCCATGATCGCCAGAACACGCGCTACCGACTCTTGTGGCATACCACGGCTAAACACCGCTACCGCAACAGTCCAACCTGCTTGGATTAATACCCAAAGCAGTAGTGAGCCTTCGTGTGCACCCCATACCGCCGTAATACGGTAGTACCAAGGTAGCTGGCTGTTTGAGTTACTCGCTACATACTGGACAGTAAAGTCATTGGTGTAGAACGCGTAACATAGAATAAAAAACGAAATCGCTAGGAAAATGAACATACCCCAAGAAAGTGGGCGGGCACTGTTCATCAACAAAGTGTTATTGCGAGCTGCTCCGTAGAGTGGGAGCACACTCAGCAACAATGCCAACCCTAGCGATAGGATCATGGCAAAGTGGCCGATCTCGGCTATCATTTAGCACTTCCTTCTTTTTGTTCAGTCGAGTATTGCAAAGGCTCGTGTGTCTTTTTCATCGCTTCAGCGACTTCAGAAGGCATGTACTCTTCATCGTGCTTAGCTAGAACTTCAAATGCTTCGATGGTCGTCGCATCTTTTAATACGCCCTGAGCAACAATACCTTGTCCCTCACGGAAAAGATCAGGAAGAATACCATCGTAAAGAATGGTTACCTTAGGGCCAACATCCGCTAAATCGAAGCTTACGCGCAAAGATTCGTTATCACGCTTCACAGAGCCAACAACAACCATGCCACCAATTCGCAGGCGTTGGCCTACTTCTGGCTTATGGCCGTCTTTACCGTTTACCAATTCCGTTGGTGTGTAGAACAGATCCATGTTTTGATTCAGTGCATAAACCATCAAACCGACAGTCGCACTAATACCAATAAAAATAGCTAGGACAATGCCCAGTCTCTTTTTACGCCTTGGGTTCATAGAGTGTTCTCCATTTTTTTCGCTGCATCGATTCGCGCCTGGCGATCAACTTTAGCTTGTACTTCATTGAGCAATTGCTTACCACGACGAACGCTAACTACTAGCAGGATGATCATCGCAAGAAAAGTGATTCCGAATGCACTCCAAACGTAAGAGGCGTAACCGCCCATCGCAAAGAAATCACTTAGAGATTCAAAATACATAATTACCTACCCCGATTACGCTTTTTCGGCCGCTAGTTTGCGGACCCACGGACGATGACCTTCTTTGCTGATGATTTCGTTACGGAAACGAACCATCATCACGGCGCCGAAGAAGAATGCAAAACCGAAAATATTAAGAAGCAGTGGCCACAACATATCGCTTGAGATCGATGGCTTATCGAACTTAGTGATCGTCGCACCTTGGTGCAGTGTATTCCACCACTCTACTGAGAAGTGAATAATAGGTAGGTTAATCACACCGACAATAGCAAGAATACCTGCTGCTTTTGCCGCTGTTTTCTGATCATCAAAAGCGTGGTGCAGAGCGATAACGCCCAAGTACAAAAATAGTAAGATCAGTTCTGATGTTAAACGAGCGTCCCACACCCACCAAGCACCCCACATTGGCTTACCCCAAACTGCACCAGTCAAAAGCGCAATAAAGGTAAATACAGCGCCGATTGGAGCCATTGCCAGTGATGCCATATCCGACAATCTCACCTGCCACACAAGGCCGATAAAGGCTGCAATCGCCATCGACATGTAGACACCCATCGACCAAATCGCTGATGGAACGTGAATGTAGATAATTCTAAAGCTATCGCCTTGTTGGTAATCTGAAGGTGCAAATGCAAGCCCCCAAACGGTACCAACGGATAGACACACTAGTGCTAGAACTGAGAACCATGGCAGAAGCTTACCAGCAAGCTGATAAGAGGTTTCCGCTTTGGCATAGGGATGGAGCCATTTCCACATGTTGTAATCTCACTCTTACTTCATATTACTTACAGCTGTTAAAGCTATAGTTATTATAATTTATTTACGGTTGCTTTCCGTATGGCGACTCTAGGAGTCCAATGGTGTCAATTAGTTCACACCTAAATCTGTTTAATTAGTTCACGCTCACACGTAATGCTGCACTAATAGCAAAAGGCGTTAATGTCATCGCACCCATTAGCATCGCGCCTAACACAGCCAATTGACCGTTATACGCAACACCTAGTGCTGCCGCATCAATTGCCGAGGTCGCAAAAATCAAAATTGGGATATAAAGCGGTAGGATGAGCAAACTCAGCAGTACGCCCCCTTTCTGTAACCCAACCGTCAGTGCAACACCAATAGCACCAATAAAACTCAACGCGGGCGTCCCTACCAGCAAGGTCAACACAACTGAAAGCCATGTATCAAAATCCAGCGATAGCAGAACAGCCAAAAGTGGACTAATTAAAATTAATGGTAAACCAGTCAATAACCAGTGTGCTATGACCTTGGACAATACTACCAACTGCAACGGGATGGGCATGAGCATCATCTGTTCTAGTGCTCCATCCTGAAAATCATCACGAAATAGACGCTCTAGTGAAAGCAGAGCCGATAACAGAGCAGCGACCCAAACGATCCCCGCAGAGATACGTGCAAGAAGGTTAGGCTCGGGACCAATACTCAATGGAAACAAAGTGATAACGATAATAAAGAACCACAACGGGTTGAAAATATCGGCTTGGCGACGAAACGCAATTAGAAGCTCACGTCGGATAATCATTGTCATTGAAGCGATCATATTATTCACCCAGCTTTATTTTTCTTAGTTTCGGGCTGTCGGCGAACATATCTTGGTGCGTTGTAAGTAACACAATTCCGCCATTGTCTGCATGTTGTGAAAACAAATTCTCGAGAACTTTCACACCCTGCTTATCGATTGCTGTTAGTGGCTCATCTAAGATCCACAGCATCTGCTTGCTCAACCACAAACGAGCCAACGCTACTCGGCGCTGCTGTCCTGCAGACAACTGCCCTGCTGGCACATCTTCTCGCCCTGCCAAACCAACTTGCGCAAGTGCGCCGTACAGTTCTTCCTTACTTGCTTTGCCACTGTGAATAGATTGGTAAAAGCTTAAGTTCTCGTAAGCACTTAACTCACGCTTAACACCGGTTTGGTGACCAAGAAACAGTAGATTTTGATGGTAAGCATCGCGATTGGACTCTATTGACTGACCATCCCATGAAATGGTGCCTTCGTCTCGATCGCCTAATCCGGTGATGATCCTAAGTAGTGTCGTCTTGCCAGTACCATTTCTTCCCTCAACCTGAACGAGTTCGCCAGCTTTGAGTTGAAAAGACAAAGATTCAAAGAGAACTCTTTCGTCACGAATAGCGGTTAAATTTGAGACTTCTAACATAGGAAATATAGGTCCAATAATAAGAGGGGTATAGTAGCACACCATTATGGTGACAAAACAGGAATAGGTCTTTGCGAAAGAACAAACTCAGTAAGAAACTGTTAACGCTGTGTCAAAATTTACACATTTTATGTTTAATACATAATATCTCAAAGATACAAACACTTAGACACAGCGTTCTATAAGTAAGATTTTCAATTAGTAAGCACCAAAAACAAAAAAAGAAGCCTGAGCTTCTTTTTGGATTCGCGTTTCGCGCTTAACTTATTTTTAGCGACGTGGTGGCTTACGGCGATCGTAAGACTTAGGCTGCTCATCATAAGATGATGGGTTGCTACGAAGAGATGGGATCTTCTCTTTGCCTGCTAATTTATTCTGCAGAGACATCATTAGCTCAGCTTCTGCTTTTGGCAGTTCACACTCTTCGATAAGCTCGTTTATTCCAGCGCCAAGTTGAACCATTTTGGTCGCTCGAGTGTAGAGTCTACCGTCTGTATCGGCATGCTCTAACTCAACAATACGCTCATTTAGATGCTTAATCACATCTTCTTGCTCTGTCACTTTCTGGCCAAGACCAACCACAACAGAGCGCACCTCTAGTAACTGCTTGCTCGATTTTTGAAGCTCTTTTTCTAAGCTACGAACCTGCGCACGAGAGTGGTCGAGCTGCTTTTGTAGGACACTTTTCACTTTGCCCAACAGCACGACGATAAATAGCGTAAAACACCCAACTCCAATAATCAGTGCAGCTGGGCTTAAGGGAAGCGCTTCAAACATTACAGGTGAGCCATCTCATCCCATTCGTCTTCGCTTAGTAGCTTGTTCAAATCAACTAGGATCAGAAGCTTACCGTCACGGTTGCTCACACCTTGGATGAACTTAGCACTTTCATCAGTACCAACGCTTGGCGTAGTATCGATTTCAGAAGAACGAAGGTAAACAACCTCTGCCACGCTATCAACTAAGATACCAATCACTTGGCGCTCAGATTCGATAACGATGATACGAGTGTTGTCAGTGATCTCGCCTTGCATTAGACCAAAACGTGAACGTGTATCGATAACTGTTACAACGTTAC
Source organism: Vibrio sp. R11-SG3-ISO9 (assembly GCF_059834255.1). Lineage (NCBI taxonomy): Bacteria > Pseudomonadati > Pseudomonadota > Gammaproteobacteria > Vibrionales > Vibrionaceae > Vibrio > Vibrio sp. R11-SG3-ISO9. The sequence continues at coordinate 36,115 of NZ_JCBDGU010000055.1, read as the reverse complement.
CACGTAGGTTAATAATACCCAGTACGTAGTCTGGAGCACCTGGTACTGGAGCAATCTCACTATAACGAAGAACTTCACGCACCTGCATTACGTTGATGCCGTAAGTTTCTTCCTCAAGTTGGAATGTCACCCATTGAAGTACTTCATCATTGGTTTGATCTTTTCTTACTTCAACTTCACTCAATTGAGACATATTCAATCCTCTTGCCGCCGTTACCGGCTCACTATTATTAATCTAATGCTTTTACATCTAACCCTGCATTTAGCATGGCGATCAATGCTTCAACATGAATCAAAGCACACATTTTTTCTTTAACCATACCCGCGAGCCATGGACGTTTACCTGCCATTTCTCGCCAGCGTACTTTATCTGTATTTAAGAGCTCAGTACCTTTGAGCTCAGTGCTCGCCAGTCCCCACATGCTCTCACCAAGCATAACTATATATTGATAGTTTTCTTTGTATTCGTCACTGGTTAACTTCTCAGACATCACCCATTTTGCGGTATCGACCACATCTAATTGACTATCTCGATTAGATTGAAGACCTAAATACCAAGCTGGGCGACCAATCAGATGGCTCAACTCTTCTAAACGGTGTATGCCACCAAGTTCATCCAGTGGGACTGCAAAAGTTACACCATTCACATCAAAGTAGAGTACTTGGAAGTCTTCACTACGAACTGTGCTCTCCCACGAAGTGAAGTTACTTGCCCCACCCGCTTGAGTTTCAAGCTCAACTTCTTGCTCTACCGTTTCTAAATCTTCCTGTACGGAAATCGTCTCTTCAGCGGCTTCAATACTCGGCTGATAAACCGGTTCACTGAAGACTTGAGGCTCTGCTTCCGCGACCGTTTCAGCTACATTTTCAAAAAGGGGCTCTTCGATGTCCCAGCTTTGAATCTCTTCTTCAGCTTGTTGCTCTACCACTGGTGGTTCTGGCGTTTCCACTTCAAGAGTTGGCGAAGCCACTTCCATCTTAGGTGCCAAATCCGTTTCCACAGGCATATCAACAGTGGTCGTCGAATGGAGCGCAATTTGTTGCGTGTTCTGATCCATCAAGTCGTCGAGGTTTAGCTCTTCAACGACATTAGTCGACTCCAACTGGCTCAGTAGCTTTTGCACGTCTTCAAGATTTGGGACCTCAAACTCTGCCGAGCGAATCTCAGAGTAACTCGAATATTCCGCAAGTTTTGGCTCTGGCTCTGGCTCTGGCTCTGGCTCTGGCTCTGGCTCTGGCTCTGGCTCTGGCTCTGGCTCTGGCTCTGGCTCTGGCTCTGGCTCTGGCTCTGGCTCTGGCTCTGGCTCTGGCTCTGGCTCTGGCTCTGGCTCTGGCTCTGGCTCTGGCTCTGGCTCTGGCTCTTTAGGTTGTGGTTCTACGACCTCGTCGTCAACCCAAATTTCTTCGGTTTCGAAGCTTTCATCAAGCAAAGCCGTGAAATAATCATCCAGGGCTTGTTCGCTTGATAAGCTGCCTTGCTCGATGGCTGAATCTTTACTGGAGCTCATTAATACCCAGCCTCTCGAGATAAATAAGCAGCTGCTTATACGCAAATACACCACGACTGCCGGATGCAAAATGAGACGCTGGTAATCGCTTCAAACTTGCATCCCTAAACTTGGTGTCGATCGGTACTGCTGATGTCCACACCTGATTCGGGTAGTCATGTTTTAACTGGGTTAATGTTTGCAGCGACGCCTTGGTACGCTTGTCGTACATAGTAGGAACAATCGTTACCTTAAAAGGCGCTTTGCGAGACTTCTGCATGATGGTCAAAGTACGGATCATTCGCTCAAGACCTTTCATAGCCAAGAACTCGGTCTGCACTGGGATCAAAATACGATCGCTTGCTGCTAACGCATTCACCATCATCACACCAAGAATTGGTGGACAGTCAATCAACACGTAATCATAGTCATCTTGCACCGCTGCAAGTGCGCGCTTTAATATTAAGCCCATACCGCTACGGTTTCCCATCACTCTGTCTAAGGTCGCCAAAGACATGTGCGCGGGAATGATATCGATACCCTCAACCTCTGTTTGCAGAGTCAAAGGTGCCACCGTTTCAGCGGTAAACTCACGCAACTGAAACAGGTCAAACAAACTGGATTCGACCGTATCTGAGTCGTAACCCAGATACGTCGTCAGTGATGCATGTGGGTCGGTATCTACCAACAAAACTCGATGACCTTTTTGGCTCAAAAGCCCAGCTAAAGTCACCGTTGTTGTAGTTTTACCTACACCACCTTTTTGGTTTGCAACACTCCAAACAATCATGATGCGCTACCTAAGCTAAGCCAACTTCAACCAACATTCTCTCGGCGATTCGCTCAAGAGGAAGGTCTTCAGTTGAAATGCCCGCTTTAGCAACCGCTTGAGGCATACCATATACAACACAGCTGTCTTCATCTTGTGCCCAAATGGTTGAACCTGCAGATTTAAGCATGCGTGCACCCTCACGACCATCTGCACCCATTCCGGTAAGTACCATAGACAGCACTTTGTCGTTATAGATCTTCGCCGCAGAGCCAAATGTCACATCCACACAAGGTTTGTAGTTCATGCGGTCGCCACCATCGATGATACGCAGTCGAGCTGAACCCGGACGGCCATCTATCATCATCTGTTTGCCGCCTGGTGCTAGATAAGCAACGCCAGGTTTTAACATGTCGCCATCTTGAGCTTCACGCACTTCAATCTTACATAAGGTGTTCAAACGACTCGCAAATGCTGCGGTAAATGTTGCCGGCATATGCTGAATCAACACAATTGGATGCGGGTAATTCGCAGGGATACGCGTCAGAATCTTCTGAAGTGCTACAGGGCCACCCGTTGATGTACCAATAGCAGTCAATTGATACTTCTTGCCTGATGCGCGGAACTTAGCTGCTGCTGGCTTAGCAGGAGCAGCTGGTTGGCGCAACGAAGAAACTGCAGGTGCTGCCGTTGATGCAGCTGGCGTCACTGGGCGAGAAATCGAAGCTGTACGTCTTAGTAGCGCACGCTTTGATGCGATCTCAATAACACGTTGTTGTAGCAGTGAAACTGCCTCATCACGGTTTCGAGCAATGTCTTCAAACTTTTTCGGCAAAAAGTCTAGAGCACCTGCATCCAACGCATCCAGTGTTGCCTTCGCACCATCATGTGTTAACGAAGAGAACATTAGAATCGGCGTTGGTGTTGCAGCCATGATTTCACGGACGGCAGTAATACCGTCCATAACTGGCATCTCAATATCCATTGTGATGACATCAGGTCTCAGCCTTTTGGCTTTTTCGACCGCTTCTTTGCCGTTTACGGCAACGTCAATGACTTCTAGGCGCGCTTCTGAATTGATGATCTCGCTTACTCGACGACGGAAAAAGCTCGAATCATCAACGACTAATACTTTAATCGCCATATTTATCCTTAAATTAAATTCTAGACGCTGCTGCGTACTGCTTCAGTAGATCTGGTACATCTAAGATAAGAGCGATATGACCATCACTGGTGATCGTTGCTCCCGCCATACCTGGCGTGCCTTGTAGCAAATTATCTAGAGGTTTAATTACCACTTCTTCTTGGCCGATCAAAGTATCAACCACAAAGCCAACACGTTGACTTCCGAGCTGTACAATAACCACGTGACCATGACCTTTACGTAGCTCAACGATGCCTGCTTTCGGTGCTAACCAATTCTGTAGATAGAATAGCGGGATCGATTTTTCACGAACGATGATCGTCAGCTGACCATCAACTACGTTTGTACGGCTAAGATCTAAGTGGAAGATCTCGTTTACTGATGCCAATGGCAGTGCGAATGGGTGACCAGCAACACCAACCATCAATGTCGGTAGAATTGCTAGCGTCAGTGGAACCTTGATTGTGATCTTAGTTCCTTTACCCATTTCTGAGTCGATATCGATAGAACCGTTCAGGGTATTGATCGCAGTTTTAACTACGTCCATACCTACACCACGGCCAGAGATATCTGAAATTTGTTCTTTACTTGAGAAGCCTGGAGCAAAAATCAAGTTGAAACACTCTTTGTTCGAAAGACGAGATGCAGCATCTTCATCCATCAAACCACGTTTCACCGCAATTGCACGAAGCTTATCTGGGTCCATACCGCCGCCATCATCAACGATAGCCAATTCGATATGATCACCCTCTTGTGAAGCAGACAGAATCACTTTACCAGTACGAGACTTACCCGCAGCAACACGTGCTTCAGGCATTTCAATACCATGGTCAACTGAGTTACGAACCAAGTGAATCAATGGATCCGCAAGAGCCTCTACGAGGTTCTTATCGAGATCGGTCTCTTCACCACGCATCTCAAGTACAATGTCTTTCTTAAGGCTACGAGCCAAGTCACGTACAACGCGTGGGAAACGGCCAAATACTTTCTTAATTGGCTGCATGCGCGTCTTCATTACTGCACCTTGTAGGTCTGCAGTAACTACGTCTAAGTTAGAAACAGCTTTCGACATTTCTTCGTCGTTGCTGTTCAAACCTAAGCTCACTAGACGGTTACGTACCAACACAAGTTCACCAACCATGTTCATGATGGTGTCTAGTGTTGAGGTATCAACACGTACCGTTGCTTCTGCTTGTTGCTTCTTAGCGGCAGGTGCTTTTGCTTCTGACTTAACAGGCGCTGGCGCTTTCACTGGTTCAGGGGTTTGTACCGCTGTAGGTGCAGCAACAGCCTGAGGCGCAGTTGCTACTGGAGCAGGAGCTGGCTTCACTTCAGCTGGCTTGGTCGCTGCATCTAACTCTTCTGCTGATGGGCCATTACCTGAACCATGCAGTTGATCGAGCAGTTTTTCAAACTCTTCATCCGTCATCAAGTCGTCGCCATCTGCGCTTGCAGAAACTGAGGCAACTGGTGCTGCTGGCGGTGGAGGTGGAGGTGGTGGCGCTGCACTCGCGTTAGACGGGCTGTTACCTGCGCCATGCAATTCATCGAGCAGTTTTTCAAACTCATCGTCTGTAATGTCACCGCTATCTACCGCAGGTGCTGGCGCTGCTGGAGCTGGAGGCGGTGTCACTTCTGCAGCTGCAGTTGGTGAACCACCCTTACCGTGCAGTTCATCTAGCAGTCTTTCGAATTCATCCTGAGAGATTTCATCGACTGATGATGCATTGATATTGGTATCAGCTGTTGCTGCAGGTTCCGGTGCAGCAACAGGCTCAATGACGGGTGCTGGCGCTTCAACTACAGGTGCAGGAGTAGCAACCTCATCTTCTGATTCTGGTTTACATAGACGATGCAATTCATCCAGCAGAGATTGTTCTGCAGGCTCTAAAGGCTCTCGGTCTTGAACAGCTTGGAACTGTACGTTAACGGTATCCAGTGCTTGAAGCATGGTATCCATCAAACCGGCTGTTACGCTACGTTGGCCATTTCTTAGAATGTCGAACACATTCTCAGCGCCATGACAGGTATCAACCAGTTCAGTGAGTGCAAGGAAACCTGCACCACCTTTCACGGTATGGAAACCTCGGAAAATAGCATTTAGTAGATCTTTATCATCTGGGTTATTCTCAAGTTCTACTAACTGTTCAGAAAGTAGTTCAAGAATTTCGCCCGCTTCGACTAAAAAGTCCTGAAGAATGTCTTCGTCTAATTCGTAGCTCATACGTTACCTTTAAAATCCAAGACTGGATAACAAGTCATCGACTTCATCTTGAGATGCCACTGCGTCTGCTCGCTCTTCAGGGTTCATGATTGGCCCTTCAGGTTCGGTTGACGCTTTTTTATCGGTCTCTTTATTTTGGCTAGCTTGATCCGCACCAAACACGGTCAGGATCTCAACTAAGCGGCCCTCAACTTCATTTACAAGAGTGATAACCTTACCAATGATTTGGCCAGTTAAGTCTTGGAAGTCTTGAGCCATCAAGATTTCAGTCAGTTGTCCGCGCAGTTCGGTGCTATCACCTTCTACCTGAACAAGTAATCCATCAATGCGGTGACATAAAGCTTTAAATTGTGCCAGCTCAATGCGGCCATGCATCAGTTCATTCCATTGAGGCCTTACTTGAAGTAAACACTCGTGTAGGTTGTCTGCGATTGGCATACAACGATCGACCGCGTCCATCGTTTTATTTGCTGCGACTTCCGTTTTATCAATGACATATTGAAGGCGATCCCGAGCGTCTGGGATTTCATCATTTGCGATAACACTAATGCGTTCATCGAAATTGAATTGTGTCAAAGAGTCATGGAGATCGCGGGTCAGAGAACCTATTTCTTGAAGCATTGGGTTGTCTTGAAGACCAACATTCTCTTCATACATGCTTCTAACAAGAGAATCAGCTTGTTGCTGCTCATCGTTTTCAAGCAGCTCTACTAATTTTTTTGCTTGTTCTAATGAAATCATCCTGAATTCGGCCTTACTCCGCATATACTACGACGCTTCAATCTATGGGATAAACGGGAAACCAAAAAGTTATTGCTCCCCCAGAAGCGCCTAAATCTTTCTCTCTGAGGCTTATAAGCGCTCAAAAATCTTATCTAGTTTTTCTTTTAGCGTTGCAGCAGTGAAAGGCTTAACAATGTAACCATTAACACCCGCTTGCGCTGCTTCAATGATCTGCTCACGTTTTGCTTCTGCAGTGATCATAAGTACAGGCAAGTGCTTCAGCTCCGCATCAGCACGGATATGCTTCAGCAAGTCGATACCTTGCATCCCAGGCATGTTCCAGTCAGTTACCACGAAATCAAATTCGCCTTTTTTCAGCATAGGAAGTGCGGTTAGACCGTCATCTGCTTCTTGAGTGTTGTTGAAACCTAAGTCACGAAGTAGGTTTTTAACAATACGGCGCATCGTTGAAAAATCATCAACAATGAGAATTTTCATGTTTTTGTTCAAATTAGCCTCCACTGAATAAAAATCAGTGTTGTTAGTCGTTCTGTGTCCAGGCACTTAATTTAGTGCGCAGACGCTGCATAGATTGGCTCAATATCTGGCTGACACGAGATTCGCTGACACCTAATACTTCCCCAATCTCTTTTAAATTGAGTTCTTCGTCATAGTAAAGAGATAGGACCAAGCCTTCTCTTTCTGGAAGTTGTTTTATTGAATCGATCAAAGCTTGTCGAAACGACTCATCAGCAACTCCCTGAAAAGGTAAGTTATCTTGAGAGTCTTCATTCGGAGATATTACATCATCTGAGACGCCTAAATCTTCGATTCCGACCAACTTTGAACAATTTATATCCGTTAAAGCGCTGTGGTACTGCTCTAAAGTCAGTCCCATGTGCTTCGCGATTTCAGCATCGCTTGGATCTCGGTTCAAAGTCGCTTCAAGTTCAGCAATCGCATTGCTGATCTCGCGGTTGTTCTTATGAACCGATCTCGGCACCCAGTCGCCTCGTCGGATATCATCCAGCATTGCACCACGAATTCGAATACCAGCGTAAGTTTCAAAACTCGCGCCTTTTGAACCATCGTAGTTCTGCTGTGCTTCAATCAAGCCGATCATACCAGCTTGAATCAAGTCATCCACCAATACATTAGGCGGCAATCGCCCCAACAAGTGATGAGCGATACGTTTAACCAGCACAGAATACTTCTCGAAGAAGGCTTGCTGCCCATCGAGGTTTCCGCGTTGATTGTAGGTAAGCGCTTTATTCACCAAATGGTTCCTCTGCATATGTACTGCGATTTAACAGACGTTCCACGAAAAACTCCAAGTGACCACTTGGGGTCTTCGGAATCGGCCAAGTTAACGCTTTATTCGCCAATGAGCTAATTGCTAACGCAGCTGGAGAGCGCGGGAACGCATCCACTACGATTTTCTGTCTCTTGACTGATTGACGTACTTTATCATCTAGAGGTATACATGCTACGAGTTCGAGGCTCACATTCAAGAAACGCTCTGTGACAAGCGTCAATTTTGCAAATAATTCTCGCCCTTCACGGTAACTTCTGACCATATTTGCGACAACTTTGAATCGCTGAACCTGATGTTCACGACTCAAAAGCTTAATCAAGGCATATGCATCAGTGATAGAAGTTGGTTCGTCACAGACGACCACAACAACGTCTTGTGCAGCTCTTGAGAAGCTCACAACCATGTCAGATATACCAGCTGCCGTATCGATTAACAAGACGTCCATTTCGTCTTCTAGCGTACCAAACGCTCGAATCAGACCGGCGTGTTGCGCGTGCGATAGTTCGGTCATGCTCTGAGTGCCAGACGTTGCTGGAATAATCTTGATTCCGTGTGGACCTTCCACAATCGCGTCTTTTAGCTCACACTCACCCGCCAATACGTGGCCTAGGTTTCGTTTAGAACGAATACCTAACATGATGTCTACGTTAGCCAGGCCTAAATCGGCATCCAGCACCATAACCTTCTTGCCCTGACGTGCCATACAGATAGCCAGTCCAAGAGTGACGTTAGATTTACCCACACCACCTTTACCACCAGTTACCGCAATAACTTTGGTCAAAGAAGGCTTTGTTAAGCGACGGAGGCCGCTAGCTTGGTCATGTATCATATTTTCAGTCATATTTATCCGCCGCCTAGAGTCCTTCAGAATCGCTATTCCAGTAATGAGGTTCATTCTCTGTCGATTTCTCGAGTAGCTCATTCGCCTTAGCAATCATGTACTTCGGTTGAGCAATAACGATATCTTCAGGAACTCGTTGACCATTTGCGATGTACGCAACTGGTAATGCATTTTGTATTACTACACTGATGAATTCACCCAAACTTAGCGATTCATCTAGCTTAGTTAGGATGCATCCCGACAGCGGGATTCTTCTAAAGTGTTCTATCGTCTCTTGCAGAACTTTGCGCTGCGCTGTAGCCGGCAACACCAAGTAGCTGTGAATTACGGAACCACTCTCTTGCATCAGTGTGTCTAACTGCTCAGACAGGCGAACATCTCTCTGTCCCATGCCTGCAGTATCAACCAGAATTAGGCGACGGTTACGCAGTTGATATATAACATCGGCCAATTCTTTAGAATCTTTAGCAACTCTTACGGGACAACCCATAATTCTTCCATATATTGAGAGTTGCTCATGTGCACCAATTCTATAGGTGTCGGTTGTAACGAGTGCAACATTGTCAGCACCGTACTCCATTGCAGCTCGAGCAGCGAGCTTCGCAACGGTTGTGGTTTTACCTACACCAGTTGGCCCTAAAAGAGCCACAACGCCACCACGTTTAAGAATATCTTTCTGGGTTACTGTGATCTGATCCGCCACCAGTGCTAACAGTGCTTTCCACGCTCGCGCAGGTTTGGTGTCTTCAGGGATATAGCAGGCCATTTGGTCGGCAAGCTCTGGAGAGACACCCATACGTTCAAGTCGTTTGATCAGCATTGCACGTAGTGGTTCACGACGCTCTACCTCTTGCCACATCAGTCCTGAAACTTGATGTTCAAGCAGGCGACGAATTGAGGTCATCTCTTCACGCATCGTTTCCATTTCAGAATCTGAGTTACGTGACGACTCTGGCTCACGCCCACGGTCGTAGCGAGTTGGGTCTAAGCGATGTGGTGGACGCTCAACACGTCGATCTTCTGCAATTAATTTAGCAAGGCCTGACTCATGAGAAGAGAACGCTGAATCAACATTGTGCTTGTTACCCGATTGTCGGTTTAACAACGCAGATAACGAATCTTCGTTTTCCGCACGGTGTTGAGACTCTTCCTCTGCGCCATGGCTGTACTGCTTAAGCATATTCGCAAAGCGTTTAGTCATTGAACGGCCGCTCTCTGAGCCAGAACCGCCAATACTCACTTTGTCATCATCAAGCTGGCGTTGACCCGATTTTGGTGCCGCCATTTGCGTATACTGACTCTGCGAAGGCTGAGGCTTGTTAAGTCGTGGCGCCGCTGCTGGTTGATTAGACTCACCATCAATAGCTGCAACGATTTCAACGCCACCTGCGACCTTTTTGTTAGACATGATCACAGCATCGGAACCAAGTTCTTCTTTAACTTGGAGCAACGCTGTTCGCATGTCTTTTGCAAAAAATCGTTTAATTTTCAATTCAATAGTCCGTTCTAATTACGCGGATTAGTTTCCAACAGCTTGTACGATTCGGATCTGCTTCTCGTCTGGGATCTCTTGGTAAGAGAGGACTCGTAAGCTTGGGATCGTGTTCTTAACAAACTTGGCTAATGTTGATCGCAATACACCAGAAGTAAGCAGTACCGCTGGTTCTCCTTTAAGCTCTTGCTCTTGGGTTGCCTGACTTAGTGACGTCTGTAAACGCTCTGCCAATCCAGGCTCAATTCCTGCAGATTCACCACCGGATGCCTGCATTGTTTGATGCAAGATTTGTTCCAGCTCAGGAATTAGTGTTATAACAGGCAGCTCTGGCTCTATCCCATTGATTTCCTGAACAATTAGTCGTTTCAGCGAGATGCGAACTGCAGCTGTAAGAATGTCAGGTTCTTGACTCTTGCCCGAATACTCCGCCAAAGTTTGTACGATAGTGCGCACATCTCGAATCGGAATCGCTTCATTAAGCAGGTTCTGAAGCACTTTAACCACCACACCCAATTGCAGTTGGTCTGGTACAAAGCCTTCCACCAGCTTAGGTGCAGAGCGGCTGAGCATCTCCAATAGATTTTGCACTTCTTCATGACCAAGCAGTTGTGATGCGTTATTGGTTAACAACTGGCTCAGGTGAGTCGCGAGTACTGTTGATGAATCGACGACGGTGTAACCCAGAGCTTGTGCATGTTCACGCTGCTCTTCACGGATCCATACTGCTTCTAGGCCAAACGCTGGGTCAATGGTTGGTTCACCATCGATCATGCCATAGACCTGGCCAGGGTTAATCGCCAGTTCCATATCCGGTTTGATCTCAGCCTCACCGACTGCAACGCCCATTAGAGTAATTCGATAGCTGTTGGGGGTTAATTCAAGATTGTCACGAATATGAACCGCTGGAATAAGGAAACCAAAGTCTTGAGACAGTTTTTTACGTACACCTTTCACGCGTTCAAGCAGCTCACCGCCTTGGTCTTTGTCAACCAAAGGAATCAAACGATAGCCCACTTCTAGGCCTATAGTATCAACAGGCTGAACATCATCCCAAGATAGCTCTTTTTGCGCTGGTGCTTCGCCACCTGGCTCCATCGCAGCTGGCAGTTTTGGTTCTTTGGCTTTTTGCTTCTGCTTTTTATCAATGAAATACGCACCAGCTCCTGCTGCTATCGCTAGAGTCAAAAACGCAAAGTGAGGCATACCCGGCACAATACCCATCACACCAAGAATCGCCGCGGTGATCATCAGAGCTTTCGGGTTGTCGAACATCTGGAACACCAGTTGTTGCCCCATGTCTTCATCGGTGTTCTGACGAGTTACCATCATTGCTGCTGCAATCGAAAGCAATAGCGATGGAATCTGTGCAACCAAGCCATCACCAATGGTTAGCAGGGTGTAGATCTCGATCGCTTCGCCAAAGCCCAGGCCGAACTGCGCCATACCGATGCTCAAACCACCGATAATATTGATAAAGAGAATCAAGATACCGGCAATAGCATCACCTTTAACGAATTTTGACGCACCATCCATTGAGCCGTAGAAATCGGCTTCTTTGGTCACTTCAAAACGACGAGTACGCGCTTGCTCTTGGTCAATCAAGCCCGCATTCAAGTCGGCATCGATTGCCATCTGTTTACCTGGCAATGCATCCAAGGTAAAACGTGCACTTACTTCTGAAATACGGCCTGCACCCTTGGTTACAACCATGAAGTTAATGATCATCAAGATTAAGAAGACCACCAGACCGACAGCGTAGTTACCACCAATTACCACGTTACCAAATGCCTCGATAACGTTACCGGCCGCATCTCCCCCTTCATGACCATAGAGAAGAACCACACGCGTTGATGCCACGTTCAGCGCAAGTCTTAATAGCGTTGCGATAAGCAGTACCGTAGGGAAGGCTGCAAAGTCGAGAGGTCGTCGGGTATAAACCGTTACCAATAACACCACCATTGCCAATGCAATGTTAAAGGTGAAAAACATATCCAGTAGGAAAGCTGGGATCGGTAAGATCACCATAGCGAGCGTCGCCAAGACCATCACTGGCGCACCTACAGCTGGCATCGCGCGGTTTGGTAGCTTGGGTAGCTTATCCGAGAAAGGTAAGGAGAATTTCATAAATCAGGACTGCATCGCTATCTTTGATGCCACTGCGTAATACCGCGACATCAGGGTTATCAAATCAGCATTGGTATAGCAAACACCATACCAGTGTCGAGTCGTCAATTTATCGACACTGCATCATGACGACATTGATTTTCGTAAACCGTCATTATCCGCATTCACTCAACTCAGCTCAAGTATTTGATCTAATGACGTAACTCAGGTGGGATCGGCATATTAGATTGTTGCAGTTTTGGGCGTTCACCGCCACGTTTACGGTACTGCTTAAGCTGGAAAACATACGCAAGCACTTGCGCCACCGCCGTAAATAAGCCGTCAGGAATTTGTTGTTCAAGCTCTGTTGTATGATACAAAGCACGCGCAAGAGGCGGTGCAGGTACGATATAGATGTCGTGTTCACGTGCCACTTCACGGATCTTCATCGCCATATGATCAACCCCCTTTGCAACAACAACGGGCGCCTTGTCTTGGTCTTGCTTATAACGCAGCGCAACTGAGAAGTGTTCTGGGTTAGTGACGATAACATCGGCTTGTGGAACGTCCGCCATCATACGACGCTGCGCAGCTTCACGTTGAAGCATACGAATACGCCCTTTCACTTCAGGCTTACCTTCCGTATCTTTGTACTCATCTTTCACTTCTTGCTTGGTCATCTTCAACTGGTCGGCGTGTTGCCAGATTTGAAATGGAATATCGATAGCCACCACAATTAACAGTGAGCAACTGATCAATAGGATGAAATTAAGCAGAATATCGAGCGCGTGAAAGATGTTCTGTGGGTAGACATCCATACTCAGCTGCATTAAATCGCCCTGCGAGGCTTGAATCAGATAGATGGCCATACCCGACACCAGAGCCACTTTAAGGATCGACTTAATCAACTCTACCCAGCTCTGCATACCAAACATTCGCTTAATACCACTAAGTGGGTTCAACTTAGACGCCTTAGGCATTGCTGCCTGCATTGAGAAACTGATCCCGCCGACACCAGCAGCACCAATAACAGCAGCAACAAACAGAGTAACCAGAATGAGAAGCAGCGGAAACAGCAAATTGACCATCGCACCACCCGCTATTTCTAGCAATTTAGTGGTGTCAAAGATCTCTTCACGGCTGAGAGAAAACAGACGTTGCATCGCTTCGAACAGTGCTTTGGCCATAGATTCACCAAACCACATTAAAGCGACGGCTCCGATAATTAGTACTGACGCTGACGCGAGCTCTTTTGACCTTGCAACCTGCCCTTTCTCTTTGGCCTGTTGCAAACGTCTGGGCGTGGCCTCTTCTGTGCGTTCTTGACCGTCTGACTCTGCCAATTCAGCCTCCTGCTATTTATACCAATCGTAGTAAATAATTGCTCACCCTAGCTTGTTAAAACGCTCGATAACTGCGTTAAAATTTTTGATTGTAGGATAACTACTTATCGAAAAATTCTGCCTTGTTCTCAAGCCTTTTTCCTGCGCTATTTTTGATCACTTACTTACTGTGATTGGTATTACTAGGGTCTATTGACCTAACAATCCAACCGGATCAGACGACAGATTTGCTGCTCGCCCTGCATCCAGAACAGTTCATAGTGACCGTAAAGGCCGCCCAAGATGTACCAACATAATAGCAAACCAACCAACAACGCAAACGCGAAACCGAGCGAGAAGATATTCAATTGTGGCGCGGCACGCGTCATTACACCAAACGACAGGTTAATCGTAAGTAGCGCAATAATGCCAGAGAGTGACATCGCCAACGCGGTTTTGAACATAATACCAAGCCACAGAGCTAGCTCTCTAAAATCAACAGCAGTAAGCGACCCACTACCAATCGGTAGAGTTTTAAAGCTAAACACCACCAGCTGTAGCATCTTCAGATGGCCGTCGGTGACCAAGAAAAACATGGTCGCGAGGAACATAAACAGCTGACCAAGAACCGGAGTATTTTGTCCGTTGGCCGGGTCTACCATCGAGGCGAAGCCCAAGCTCGATTGCATACCGAGAATCTGACCCAGCATTACGAATGTCTGAATCATAAACTGGGTCACAATCCCCATCGCAATACCAATTAACACCTGCTCAAACAGAGTCAAAAAGCCCTTAAACGAGAGCAGTTCAATATCTTGTGGGACAGCAGGAATGGCTGGCATCACTGCAAAAGTAATCGCGAGACCAAGATAGAGGCGAATACGGGGTGAAACAAAGCGCGCCCCGGTTACCGTCATCACCATCAACATTGATGAGATACGAGTATAAGGCCAAAAATAGTTCGCTAACCAATCGAGAACAACGGACGCCGGGTATTCCATAGGCGTTAGTACAAGACTTGCGGCAGACGCTCAATGAGTTCGAAAAAGAACTCCATCATCATCTGCGTCATCCAGTGCGCAAACAGCATCAAAGCTAAAAGCGTCACAATCAGACGGGGTAAGAAACTCAAGGTTTGTTCGTTAATCGAGGTCGCGGCTTGGAAAATTGCCACAACCAGACCAATTAACAAACTCGGGATGATGATGGCACATACCATGATGAGTACCATCCAAAGTGCATCCCTAAATAACTCGACAAATATCTCTGGATTCATGTTTCCCCCAGCTACAAGGCAAAACTGCCGGCGAGGGTGGAGAGTATCAAGTTCCAGCCATCAACCAATACAAACAGCATCAGTTTGAATGGTAGCGATACGATCATTGGCGAGAGCATCATCATACCCATAGCCATCAATACCGAGGCGACAACAAGGTCGATGATCAAGAATGGTAAGAACAGCATGAAGCCAATCTGGAATGCCGTCTTAAGCTCAGAGGTGATAAACGCAGGTATCAGAATCGCCATCGATACATCTTCTGGGTTTTGCACTTCAGCGCCAGAGATCTGAACAAAGGTCTCTAAGTCTTTAATTCGAGTCTGCTTTAGCATAAAGGCTTTGATCGGCTCCTGAGCCACGTCAAACGCCTGTCGAGCGGAGATTTGTTCATTCAAGTATGGCTGAACGGCTTGTTCGTTTACCTGATTGATCACCGGAGACATGATAAAGAAGGTCAAAAAGATAGCGATACCAATAATCACTTGATTAGATGGCGTCTGTTGCAGACCCATCGCCTGACGCAAGATAGACATCACAACTACGATACGCGTAAACGACGTCATCAAGATAACCATAGCCGGCAAGAAGCCCAGCATAGTCATTAGCGCCAGAATCTGCAGGTTAATCGAGTAGTCTTCGCCACCTTCATCATTGGTAGTCATGGTAAAGGCAGGAATACCTCCACCGCTGCCAGTGAGGCTACCTGTGGTAATGGTTTGAGCTGACGCTTGATCTTGCTGCATTGTGCTGACCGTAACGGACTCAGATCCTGCGATGTTTGCTGGAATTGGTCCATCTTCGGCTTGCGCCATTGCAGATTGGCTCAACAATAGCGGCACCATCAGCATGAGTGTGATACATACTGATGTAAGAGCTGAAGTGAAATTGTGACTCGTTGAATGAGTAAATCCGTTACTTATTGGCATCTTTCTTCATTAACTGAGAGAGTTGATTTGAAAAGGTATTTTTTTCCAACATCTCTTTTGATAAAGGCTCTTCCAGCTTTGAGATTAGCTGAATCGATTGGCTGGTAATGCCAACCAAGAACTGCTCTTCTCCCGCTTGAACAATCGCGATACGCTCTTTAGTGCCTACCGGAATCTGGCGAATGATCGACAAACCTTGCTGATTGGCCATCGCAGGTACTTGCATACGCTTAAGAAGCCAAGCAAGAAATAAAATGAAGCCTATAACCAAAATTAGCGACCCAAATGTGGTCGCTAAATCGAGGTCTGGCGCGGCAGCAAATGCATAAGAAGGGGCCATGATTACCCCCATCACCAGCGCTTGAATCCACACTGCCATTAACGCAGCTTCTTAATACGTTCTGTCTGGCTGATTACGTCGGTCAAACGAATACCAAACTTGTCATTAACCACAACGACTTCGCCATGGGCAATCAAGGTTCCGTTAACCATCACATCCAAAGATTCGCCCGCGATACGGTCAAGTTCTACTACTGAACCTTGGTTTAATTGCAGCAAGTTACGGATACTGATTTGCGAACGACCAACTTCCATAGAAATAGTCACCGGAATATCCATGATGGTGTCGAGCTTACGACGCTCATCTTCAGAGATTGGCGAGGAAGAATCAGTCAACTCATCCAGTGGTGCCGCTAACACGTCGTCCACGTCAATCGAAGGTGCCGACGGATCTTCACCAAGTGCGGCAGCCCATTCGTCTGCCAACTTTTGATCTTCACTAGGTTCCATTACCAAATCCTATTTTCGTACTTATTATTCGTTGTCTTCATCATTCTCAAGTTCAGACATCAAGTCTTTACCCAAGAACGCAAGGTCTGTTTTAACCACGTGTGGTCGTTCAATCTTCTCTGATATCTGTACGGCTAGCTTCTCTCCAGAGCGCCCCATTTTCACACGATAGGTTGGGAGCTCTTCAACAAACATGGTCGCATGTTCTGGCATATCCATTGGGATGACATCACCCGGACGTAGCTCCATTAGGTCACGCAGCGAGATATCTTGCTCAAGAAGGTTTACACGGAAGTTAACCGGTACATCCATGATTTCATCGCGCAGAGCGGTGCTCCAACGCACATCGGTTTCCATCTTATCTGACTGAACACCGGCATCGAGCAATTCACGGATTGGCTCCACCATGGAGTACGGCATAACAACGTGGAAATCACCGCCGCCGCCATCGACTTCAATATGGAATGAGCTCACAACGATCACCTCGGTTGGGCTCACGATGTTTGCCATGCTTGGGTTTACTTCTGAATCTAGATATTCAAACTCAACGCCCATCACTGGAGACCACGCTTCTTTGTAGTCTTCAAACACTATTTTAAGCAGCAGTTGGATGATACGACGCTCAGTTGGGGTAAATTCACGACCTTCAATCTTGGCGTGGAATCTACCATCACCACCGAAGAAGTTCTCTACCAGAATGAATACTAGACGTGCTTCCATGGTGATCAGCGCCGTACCTTTCAGCGGTCTGAAGCGCACCATGTTAAGACTGGTCGGTACGTACAACGTATTTTGGTATTCACCAAACTTCATCATTTGTACGCCGTTAATCGAGACTTCTGCCGTTTTTCTCAACATATTAAACAAGCTGATGCGCATATGACGCGCAAAACGCTCGTTAATAAGCTCGAGGGTCGGCATTCGACCACGGACGATTCGATCTTGAGAGGAGAAGTCAAAGTTGACGGCATTATCCGACTCAGTCTCTAAGACTTCTTCTACCTCTTCAACATCATCTACGCCGTGTAACAGCGCATCAATTTCGTCTTGGCTTAATAAATCGGTCACAGATTACCTACTGAATCACAAAGTCAGTGAATAACACTTTTTCAATAACAGGTTGTCCAACGGCCTGAGTCAGGCTCGCCTTGATATCTTCTGTCGCTTTATCTCTTAGCTCGATGCGCCCTGTTGGTGAGCGTAACTGGTCTACAGTCGCAGAGGCAAACGTAGCCAGTAGAGTACTTTCAACCAATGGAGAGTGGTAACGAGCAAGCTCTTCATTCTTGCTGCCACGCACCATTAATTGCGCTTTAATCTGAACCAGACGATCCTTTTTGTCTCCAGAGACATTAAATAGGAACGGTTGTGGAATATTTACATAAGCGACAGGTTCGGCAGCAGTCACTGGCGCCTGCGCTTCGGTTTCGGCTTCCGCTGTGCTGTCGTCAGAGCCCATTAAGAAAAATGCTGCGCCACCACCACCTAGTAGCAACACGACTACGGCAATAATAATGATCAGTAATTTACTTTTGCCTTTGGGTGCTTCTTGTTCTTCTGCCATGCTTATCTCTAATTCTTCGTTAAAACCATCTAACTCTCTGATGTGCACCTAATATTAGGCGTAATAACTAATTCCATCACGCTTTGACGCGACATTCAATTCAAGATTGCTGCTGCTATCAAGGTTTTCGTCACCTTGTCCATCATTTGCACTTCCTGAGCCTGATTGTCCACCACCCTCACCGCTGTTGTAGCGATCTTGTCCTTGCCCGGTACTCTGTTGCTGCACCGATGAATCTGCAAGCTGCATACCTTGCTGAGCAAGCATCTCACGTAGCCTTGGTAATGTCTGCTCAATCACGTCACGGGCTTGCTGGTTGGTCACGGTAAAGTGAACATTCGCCACATCATTGTTCATTGTCATGCGGATCTTTAACTGTCCAAGCTCCGGCGGGTCCAATCGGATATCCAGATTCTTCAAATTCTTAGACATCATCATTTGAACTTTTTCAGCCACTTGCTCATTGGCGAGCTCTTTAGTCAGCTGAAGTGGAGCTTGCTGTGCCGCTTGAATTTCTGCTCGCGTCGGTGCTGAACCGACTGGTGTTGTCCCTTGTGCACCTGCCGCTGAGGCTATTTGCTGAGCAAAACTGCTCTCTTTGCTGTCATCTTTGCCTGCTGCTCGCCCCAAACCTGCCAGCGCTGCAGCTCCTGAACCTGCTTTTAGAATTGCATCCTTGGAAGCGGCCTTAGCGGCTAACATCTCTGTGCCCATCGGATTAGCCGCAACATTATGTGCAGCGGCAAGGTTAGGATCTATCGATGATGCCTGAGCTGAAACGGGTGCAGACGCTGCATTAGATGCTTGTTGGGCTGACGCTTGTTGAGCCTGTTGCATTTGAACCGTTTGAGCTTGGTTTGACTGAGCTAGCGCTGCTTGAGCTTTATCTGCTGCGACATTCTGTTGCATTGCATGCTGAGTTGCCCCCGCAGCTACCGCCGCTGTTACTGCCCACTCTTCGAGGTTATCCGTTGCAACTTCTGACGATTCCATAGGTGCATCCCAATTGATCGTTGCAGGCGCTTGGCTATACAGCTGACTCGCCTGCTCAACTAACTGCGTACGCTGCTGTTGAAGCACGACTAGTTCAGACGACGCTTTTGCTAAAGTAGCCTTTTCGGCGTCAGAAAGATCCTCGCCACTTAACTGTTTGGTCTCTAGTTCATTAACAACCACTTCAGTGGCTTCAATCTGGGTATTTAATTGATTGATGGCTTGAGTATGCATTTCTACTTCAGCTGCCAATTCCAGTTCAGATTGCGTTAACGGTTGTGACGATTGAGAAAGCTGAGAAGCAGAGTTCATGGCGCTTTGCTCAGCTTTTACTAACTGTTCGAGTTGCTGCGGTGTCACGCCTTGCTGCATCAACTGTTGTACTTGTGCTTGGTCGAGTTGAGACACAGGTACGCCGTTAGTCATCATGGCTACTTTTTGTTCCAGTGCGACCAACTGTTGAGAAGTTTGAGCATCAGTCGTATTCACTTTGGACGCAGTATCCGTTTGTAAAACTGCTTCACTACCGACCGAGCCAACTGAAACACCAGCAGGGACACCTGCACTCATCATCGCCATATGCTGAGGCTGTTGAGCCACCGCCGACACACCAGCTGGAGTAATAGGACCAGCACTAGATGCCAAGTCAGCCTTGATCGCTTGCGACGACTGAGCATTGAAGCCTGCCACCGGTGTGGCTGCTGCTTGAGGCAAAGCTTTGCCGTTTGTTGGTGCTTGTAAGGTTTTATTTGCCTCATCCAATTGACCAAGCAGTTTATTGCCTTCACTCATAGCTGCCGATGCCTTACTTGCATCCGACGCTTTTGGATCAATGTGTTTTAGTTCTGACGTATTCGCTTGAGCTGATTGAGGCTTGTCTGTCTCCACTGAAGGTTTTGATTGCGACTCAACACCTTGCGTTTTTTGAGCAGCAGAAATACCTTCGACAGGTGCCTGCTCTTTCGCTGAAGCAGCTGTAGATTCACCCGACTTCTGCGCACCACTCTCATTAGCCGCAGCCTTATTGGAGTCAGCCGCTTTACTCTCTGTTATTTGCTTACCGTCAGTGGTTGCTGGTTTATCGTCGCTCTCGCCTTTTAAAAGTGCATCTTCACTCTGTGACGCTGTTTTTGAACCGGTCACTTGTTCGTCGCCATCGACCTTCTTCACTGTATCCGCGACTTTCTCAGACTTTTCAGCATCACCAGAGTCAGAGGCCACTTTCTCTGCATCGCCTGACTCACTAGCTTTGCTCGCTTTACTTGGCTCAGCCTTTACCTCTTCACCCAGACCCAGTGCGTCTTTGAGGGAAGCGAAGAAACCTTTAGATTCACCGCCCTCACTCGTTTGTGCTGAAGATCCGCTTGGCTCCAGCAATGAAGTGGCTTTGCTAGTGACTGAATTTGAAGAAGGACTAACATTCATATGTACAAGCTCTATCTAATCGCTTTGACGCCAAGATACTTGGAACGGCAAAAAGAAAGTGAAGCTCCGAGTCCTAAAGACTCAAGAGCGTAATAACAGAACTAATAAAGCAAAAAACATGCCTGAGAGAACAATACTGTGAGAAAGGTCAATAAAGTGTGAAGTTGAGGGAAAAACTAGCGACGTTGTCGGCTGTATAACAGGGTCGAAAACTCATCCATCTGTTTCTGCTCACGTTGGTCTTGCAGCTTCGCTTTTTCTTTCTGCTTCTTTTCCATTAACCATTCGTATGATTTACGCTGTTTGCGTAGTTCCATCCAATACTCTTGGCAGTTATCAACCTGGCTCTTGAAGTGCCCTTCTGCCTCTTTTTGTTTGGATAGCGTGTCATCTAATTGAGTAAGAAATCGATTCAGGTGCCCATATTGGCTCGCTGTTAGACCAGCTTTACCGCGGTCGACTAATTGCTGACAATAATCCAAGCGATATTTCTCAATCTGCGCGACTTGTTCGTAATAACCTTGCAGCTCAGCATTGGCTTTGTTGAGTGCCAACACCGCCTGATTCTCTTTCTCTTTTGCTTGCTCTAGCAAGAATTCAAGTGCGTTATCCATCAGCAAACACTCTGATTATTAAGCACTGGCATATCATTAATCGTCCTCACAGACCTAGCCTCCCAACACATGTTTCAGCATATTGACACACATATCATAAGGTACCGTCTCTTTCATTTTCTGCTGCAGATACTCATCAAGTTTCGGCTTAAGCGTAAACGCACTATCAATCGCTGGATCCGTCCCCGGCTTATAGGCACCGATAGAGACCAAATCTTGGTTCTTACGACAAATCGACAGTACCTGTCTTACCGCTTTCGACATCAGAACATGCTCTTCTGACGTGATTTGTGGCATAACACGACTCACCGACTTCTCTACATCAATCGCAGGATAGTGACCGGCATCAGCCATTTCACGTGACAAGACAACGTGACCATCCAGAATCGCACGCGACGCATCGGCAATCGGATCTTGGAGATCATCCCCTTCGGTCAAAACTGTAAAGAAAGCGGTTATTGAGCCTTGATCTTCACTGCCATTACCAGCGCGTTCAACCAACGCAGGCAATTTAGCAAACACCGATGGCGGATAACCTTTGGTGGCTGGCGGTTCCCCCACTGAAAGAGCAATCTCACGCTGAGCTTGCGCAAAACGGGTCAGTGAATCCATCAACAGCAGAACATCAAGGCCTTGGTCACGGAAGTACTCCGCTACTGTAAGCGCCGTTTGACAGCCCTTAAGTCGCATCAAAGGTGACGCATCGGCAGGAGCGGCTACGACAACCGAACGCTTACGGCCATCCTCACCTAGGATCTCTTCAATAAATTCTTTAACTTCTCGTCCACGCTCACCAATCAGACCCACGACCACCACTTGCGCGGTTGTACCTCGAGTCATCATTCCAAGTGTCACCGACTTACCAACACCAGAACCTGCAAACAGGCCAATACGTTGACCTTTGCCTACGGTAAGAAGGCCGTTAATCGCTTTTAGGCCAACATCCAAAGGCTCTGAGATAGGCTTACGTGCCAATGGGTTAATTGGCTCGGCATTGAATGAGGCGCGATTTTCAGTATAAAGCGGGCCTAACCCATCTAATGGGTTACCCACACCGTCAATCACGCGACCAAGCAGTTCCATACCAACTGGAATACCACTCTCACTGGTCATTGGTGTAACGCGAGCACCGGGCAAGATGCCGGTGATTTGCTCGCTCGGCATTAAGAAAAGATTGTCTCCAGAAAAGCCAACTACCTCTGCTTCCATATGGCCGGACATGGTCTCGACGAGACAAAGACTGCCGATCGGCGCCTTACACCCCGTCGCTTCCAAAGTAAGTCCAACCACACGGACAAGTTTGCCCGAGGCGATCGGACGAGATTTAAGACCGTCGACCTTGTATTGGCCAAGGCGTTCTGCAAGCGCTAACACTATTCGTTACCTTGATGACGATTCACGCCACAAAAATTTTGAATAACCTGACGCACACGATCTTCCATACGGTAGTTCACGCTCGATTCACCTGCTTCGATCTGAACATCACCGCGATTCAACGCAGGCTCAGCTATAAGCGTCCAGTTGCGACAATCCAATTCTGTTTCACCATAGGCAGAACGAATGATGGTGACATCTTCAGGGTGTAACTTAAGCGTGATCGCGTGGCCTGAGATAGGTAGAGACTCGACTGACTCTTTCACGGTATCAAGAATAATCTGAGGGTTGGTTTGCACTTCAACATGCACCACCTCTTTAACCATGGTCAGCACCATATCGACGAGCTGTTTTTCAACCTGAGCATTCATCAGCTCTAAAGGTTGAGCAAATTGGTTGGCAAGTCCCATAAAAATTGCGACTTGCTGCTGAATATACTCTTGCCCAGCAGTTACACCTTCAAGCTTACCCGCTTCGGTACCTTCCGCATGACCTGCAGCAAAGCCTTCTTCTTTGCCTTTTTCATAGCCTTGCTTGAAGCCCGCTTCTTGACCTTGATGCAGCCCCTCTTGATAGGCACCTTGCTTAATTAGCTCGATCTGCTCTTCGGTCAGCACCAACTCTTCGTCTTCAATCGCTTCTTCTACGGTTGGCATCCAGCTTGGGTCGTAGTTGAAAGCCGTCTCTTTCGCTTGTTGGTGCGTATCAGACGTATAATCAGGCAGCCCCCACTTTTGAGGTTCCGCTACCGTGTTGTCCTCATCGGGACGGAAAAAGCCGCGTTTTCTATCACCTGACATAATAAATACCTATCAAATAGACCAAGAGTCTACATAACCATACTTCAATCCATAGAGTTTAGAACGCAATGGGCAGTTGAGAAGCGAGCAAGAACAAACCGTTCAAGCGCGCCGTTTATGTAAACGAAAAATAACAATGAAATCGATAAAGAAAAGCCCCATCAGTGTGGGGCTTAGTCGTTTCTAACTTATAGGAACTCGTCGGCACCACCAGACAGCATAATCTCACCGCTGTCGGCCATTTTCCTCGCAATGCCCAAGATCTCTTTCTGAGCAGCTTCAACATCCGATACTTTCACTGGCGGCATCGCCTCGATATCGTCTCTCATCATATCGGCAGCACGTTTAGACATGTTCTTGAAGATCTTCTCGCGTAGACCTTCATCAGCGCCTTTAAGTGCTTTCTGAAGAACGTCTTGTGGTACATCACGCAGCAACTTCTGAACACCTTGGTCGTCGACTTCGATAAGGTTCTCGAATACGAACATAAGATCTTGAATCTGAGTTGCCATATCTTCGTCTTGGTCGCGGATTTGATCCATCAACACGCCCTCGACGTTATTGTCCATGTAGTTCATGATCTCTGCCGCTGCCTTCAGGCCGCCAATCTTAGCCGCTTGAGCACCAGCTTGACCCGCAAACTGTTTCTCCATGATTTCGTTCAGCTCAGCCAGTGCTGACGGTTGAACTTCTTCAAGGTTCGCAATACGCATCATCAGATCTAAGCGAACACGCTCAGGGAACTGCGACAAGATCTCTGCCGACTGATCCGCCTCTAGGTACGAGAGTACGATAGTTTGGATCTGCGGGTGCTCATTGATGATGATGCTCGCAACCTGACGAGGATCCATCCACTTCAACGAATCGAGACCTTTCGAGCCGGTACCCAGAAGGATCTGGTCAACAAGGTTATTCGCTTTATCTTCACCCAGAGCAGCCACCAGCGCATTACGCATAAAGTCTTCGCTACCCATACCGATATTAGTGTACTTCTGAATATCGTCTAGGAAGGCACGGTGCACTGCGCCTACTTTCTCTTGAGAAAGGTCAGCTGCACGCGCCATCGCACTACCCACACGCTGAACCTGTTTTGGTTCAAGGTGTCGGATAATACCCGCAGCATCTTCTTCGTTAAGACTTAACAACAAGA
Organism: Vibrio sp. R11-SG3-ISO9; assembly: GCF_059834255.1. Lineage (NCBI taxonomy): Bacteria > Pseudomonadati > Pseudomonadota > Gammaproteobacteria > Vibrionales > Vibrionaceae > Vibrio > Vibrio sp. R11-SG3-ISO9. The sequence continues at coordinate 11,778 of NZ_JCBDGU010000055.1, read as the reverse complement.
TCGCTGCGCGTTCGTCACCAGAAATTGACGCGATATCGACGTTCGCAACTTCTGCTACTTCTCCACCTTCACCTTGTGGAACAATTTCGTTAGCCATCTGCCATCCAATTCTTAACTACTTGAGCCGCTAGCTCTGGTTCATTTGCTACCAGAGCACGTACTGCTTTCAACACATCTTCATCTTTATGAAGGTTTGGTAAGTCAATGCTTGAGCCAAACTCGAACAGTTCACCACCTTCAATATCGCTGCCAATCAGGCTAGTCTCGCCATCGGCACCAATCGGTAGTCCATCAGGGCCGTATGCTTGATCATCAGTGTCTTCAGCTGGGTTAAGCAGTTTCTTCATAGCTGGGCGAACCAGTACAAGAACGACAACAATGATGACGAGTGCACTTGCAAACCAACGAACCCAATCGTTGAAGTTCGGGTGTTCCCAAATAGGCACATCTGGCAATACATCAGTCACTTGCGGTGCAAATTGAACGCTCAATACATTCAACAAATCACCACGGCCTTCATCAAAACCAACCGTACCAATCAGAACTTGTCTGATCGCATTAATCTCTGTTTCACTCAGTGGTGTGTGAACCACTTCACCGGTATCTGGGTTCACAGACTGACGGTTTTTAATCGCGACTGAAACCGTTTGACGGTTAACCGTGCCGCTCTGCTTACGTTCATGGCTGATGGTGGTATCCAGTTCAAAGTTGCGTGTTGCTTCTTTATGAACCGAGCCTTGCCCCATTAGCGAGCCATCTTTCATTTGTGCCACATCTTGTGGAATCGATGCATCCGCCGGCGGTTGGTTACTCAAAGCACCCGGTACACCTGCCACGGTATTACCGTTGTTGTAATCTTCTAGCGTGTACTCGCTGCGCGTTGCAGGAGTATTTGGGTCAAAACGCTTACGAGTCTGTTCGACAGCACTGAAATCAAGCTGAATGTCTACTTGCGCTGTGTAGTTACCAAAACCAAGAATTGGAATCAATACAGAGTCAATCTTTTCACGAAGTGCCTGCTCTTGATTACGCTCTAATTCATGCTCTTTACGGCGAGCCGCTGAAGCTGGGTCTTGAGAACCAGAGCTTAGTAGACGACCATGTTGGTCGGTCACGGTAATTCGTGACGTTTTCATTCCAGGGACAGCACTAGCAACCATGTCCACAACAGAATCTACTTCTTGTTGCTTGAGATTGGTCCCCGTTTTAAGCGTCAAAAATACGGAAGCTGATGCTTCTTGATTGTGACGAACAAACACACTCTGTTTTGGCAACGCCAACAAAACTTGTGCCTTACGCACCTGTTTCATCTGTTCGATCGCTTTAGCTAGCTGACGCTCACGGCTTAACTTTAAACGCTCTTGTTCAAGACGTTGAGATACACCAAAGCCCATATCCTGCATTAGGATATCGTCACCTGCGTTTTTCTCTTGATTCAGACCGGCACGCACCATGTCCAGCTTCAATGAGTTATATTCACTGGCCGGAACCGAAATGGTATTGCCTTCTAATGAGTATTCGATTTTTTGCTGATCAAGGTAATCAAGCACTGGGATCAGTTCTTCAGTCTCATACGCACCTAACGGACGCATTTCTGGCTCTTTTACCCAGAAAAACAGCATCACGATTAATGCGACACATATAGAGATCGAAAGAACAAGTACAACCTGACGCAGGAGATCAAGATCACCTACTGCCATGTCGAACTTCGATGAACTGCGCTCACCTAGATCGGGATTTTGCCCTTCGTTATCTACGTCGGCCCCTGCAACGAGTGCATGGTCATTCGCATCACTAACGGCTAAATCTGTTGTTTGACTATTTTCTGCCACTATCTACTACCTAACACTATACCGGCATATTCATCAGCTCTTTGTACGACTCAACCAGTTTGTTCCTGATCTGAATCGTCGCTTCAAAAGCCACACTAGATTTATTTCGAGCAATCATTACGTCGGAGAGAGAGACACTCTCATCACCGCTATCAAAACGCGTTTGAAGATCTCCTGAGGTTTTCTGTAACGAGTTCACGTTATTGATGGCTTGCGTCAACATATTGCCGAAATCTGCACCAACCGTTTGTCCAGTCGCCGCCGGACGCGTGTTTGCAGCTTCGACCATCATTGCCTGCATCTCGCCTTGTAAACCATCTATTCTCATTTACTACCTCAGAGTCAAAATTATGACTTTCTTTGTTGCTGTACTATTGATAGAGCAATTAATGTGCCACTGTCTATAAAAAGACAGTGGCAGAGTGATTAAATATCGTACTCTATGTCCACATTCAATGCAGGATTAATCGTATCTTAGTTTGGGATATCTATCCCAGCATCACGCATTTTCGCCAGCTTATAGCGCAGAGTACGCGGGCTGATGCCCAATTTCTCAGCCATATCTTTACGACGACCATTACAAGCGATCAGCGTCTCGAGAATAATCGCGTACTCTTGATCACGCAATTCATTGCCCAATCCTTCGCCTGCAGAGGAGACTTTAGTAACAGGGTTGGCTTCGGCGATTGGTTTAACATCTGGCGTTGCTACATCGTTACCTTCAACAATTTGCTGTAGGCCGCTGGCATCTTGCCAATCTACACCTTCAAGCAAAATATGCTCTCCAGAGATGTTAGCTTGTTCGCTCAATATTAGCGCACGCTGTACAACATTGTCTAATTCTCGTACATTTCCTGGCCATCGGTAGCTCACCAGTTTGCCGATTGCATCAGCCGAAATCGTTGGTACAGGCATCCCCAGCTTGGTGCAGTGACGTTCAATTAGATGCTTAGCTAGTGGCTCAATATCTCCCTTGCGTTCGCATAGTGGCGGCCAAGAGATTGGGAATACATTGAGTCGGTAATACAAGTCTTCACGGAAATTACCTTCCGAGACATACTGTTTTAAATCACGGTTACTGGTTGCCAACACACGAACGTCGAGCTTAATGCTCTTACGGCTACCAAGGCGTTCTACCTCACGCTCCTGCAGCACACGTAACAGTTTAGCCTGAAGATTAAGATCCATCTCACTGATCTCATCTAGCAAAATTGTACCACCCTGTGCCTGTTCAAACTTACCCGGACACGCTTGAATCGCACCAGTGAAGGCCCCTTTTTCATAACCAAACAGGGTTGCTTCAAGCATATTGTCAGGAATCGCAGCACAGTTAATCGCAACGAATGGACCATCTTTACGGTTAGAAGCGTTATGGATGTAGCGCGACATCACCTCTTTACCCGAACCACTTGGACCAAGAACCATCACATTAGCATCGGTTTTAGCCACCTTGTCAGCCAACATTAATAGCTTAAGGCTCTTCTCATCGGCAACCACAGCATCGCCGTTGTCATCAGACTTAACCGGTGCATAGCGGCTCACCATATTCAGAAGGACTTCTGGTGCGAATGGCTTAGCCATGTAATCAATCGCGCCTTCTTTCATCGCGGCAACAGCATCTTCAATGTTGGCGTAAGCTGTCATCAATAGCACTGGCAGATTCGGCCAGTTCTGTTTGATATTTCTTAATAGGGCTAATCCGCCCATGCCCGCCATCTGAACATCGGATACGACGATATCAACGGAGTTAGACTTTAACTTGACCAGAGCATCTTCCGCGCAGTCCGCTTCTAGCCATTCGTAGCCAGCGAGCGCGAGCGTATCGACCAAGGCTTCACGTAGACCTTCATCATCTTCTACGATTAACACTTTGCTTTGAGCCATGTGATTCTCCAGTGTAAATTCAGTTAAAACTTAAATACTTTCAGCAGTAGAGGTGCGTTCTAGTGGTAAGCACATCGTAAAGCATGCGCCATCGCCCTCTTCTGATATTAATTCTAATCGCCCTTCATGAGCGCGGCACACCATCTGTACCACAGCCAAACCAAGACCTGTGCCTTGAGAGCGCGTAGTGAAAAACGGCTCCATGATCTTTCCTTGCAGCTCTTTCGGTACACCAGGGCCACTGTCTTGAACCGAGATCTTAAGCTCGCCGTTCACCGGTCGGAAAAACACATCGATTTGCGACTCTTTACCCGCAATCTGTACAGCATTGAGAACCAAGTTACTCAAAGCAGAAGCAATGGCATTGGCATTACCAAACATTTGCGTCTCTTCACCTTCGACTTCTTGGAAATAATCGATGTTGTTGGTCTTGAGTGCCGTCTCGACCATCGGCTGATATTCAGCGATCAACTCTGACACCGTAAATGGCTTCACGACTTTGTTATCACCACCTTTAGCGAACAACAGCATATCATTAACCTGCTTCTCAAGGTCATGCAGTCTATCCATAAGCTTAGTTTGAAAGCGCGTTTTTGTGGCAGGTGGCAAATTTGGCGCAGCTAAATTAGAAGCATAGAGCATAGCGCTGGACAATGGTGTACGAACTTGGTGCGCCAAAGAGGCGACCATTCTTCCTAGTGAAGAGAGTCTTTGAAGATCACTCACACGCGATTGAAGCAGTCGAGTTTCTGTCAGATCAGTAATTAAGATCAGCTGACCAGTGGCTGATGCTGAGATCGCCAAACGAACTTTACGTCCATTTTTCAGTGAAATTTCGTGGCCATCATCGTCTTTGGGATCAAATGCACTCTGGATCACAGAGAACCACTTCTCTCCCACCAGCTCGACACCTAATATGCGGTGGGCTTCAGGGTTAGCTTCTCTAACTTCACCCTGAGTATCCAACAAGATAACGCCAGCAGGCATCACATCGAGTACTTGCTTGTATCGCTCAACTTGCTGCTCAACAGAGTCTAAGTGTGATTGGTTTTCTGGTTGGTCAGATGCGTGCATATAAAAAATTGGCCTCAAATACTAGAATAGCCTGACATGCACCACACACATCAGGCTATTCGCTATATTTATCACATAGTTAAGCCGTCAACAACTCGGCTATCTCTGATTAAAAGGTAGATCAGGGTTCTCTATGAGCTACCGTATTCAGTAGGATTTATCGCTGCAAATTGTATTTGCGCATTTTCTCAACAAGGGTTGTACGTCGCATACCCAACATGTCTGCCGCACGAGCAACCACACCGCCTTGAGCTTCCAAAGCTTGGTTGATCATATTCACTTCCAAATCAGCGAGTAACTCTTTTAAGTTTACACCTTCTGGCGGCAGCTCTTGAGGAGCATTGGCGTTATCATTGAGATCATCTTGTTGATCAAAACTGAAATCTTCAGAGAATAGATCTGCTAATGCGTCGCGTTCTTGCTCTTCTTCCGACACAAAGCTATTGAACTCTGGTTGGAACTCTGGGATATCACTATAGCGATACTTAGTTGGCAGATGGTTCACATCAACTAAGCTGTTTGGATACAGAATAACCATACGTTCAACTAAATTCGCCAACTCGCGAACGTTGCCTGGCCAGTCATGTTCCATCAAAGAATTAACAGCACGTGGCGTAAAGCAGATCGGCATGCTGCCTTCCGCTTCCATACGCGTCATCAACTCTTGTAGTAATAACGGAATGTCTTCTTTACGTTCTTGCAGTGCAGGCATCTCAATTGGGAACACATTCAATCGGTAGTAAAGGTCCTCGCGGAACGCTTCATCATCGATCATGCTCTCAAGATTGCGGTGTGTTGCTGCAATGACACGTACATTAGCTTGCAGCGTTGCGTTGCCGCCTACACGTTCAAAACAACGTTCTTGCAATACGCGTAGCAGTTTTACCTGCATCGCCATTGGCATATCACCAACTTCATCAAGGAATAAGGTTCCACCTTCTGCCAGTTCAAAGCGGCCCTTACGTGCGGTAATCGCACCGGTAAATGCCCCTTTTTCGTGACCAAAAAGTTCGCTCTCCAATAAGTCTGGTGGGATAGCACCACAGTTCACAGGAACGAAAGGTCCACCACGGCGTTTTGAATGGTAATGAATGTTACGTGCTACAACCTCTTTACCCGTACCCGACTCACCTAAGATCAACACGTTTGCTTCGGTAGAAGAGACTTGCTCGATGAGGTGACGTACCTCCTGAATACCAGAGCTTTGACCGACTAGGCTGCGAAACAGAGTATTTTTGCGTGCTGATGAGACGACATTAACGCCTTTTCGGCCTAAGAAGTCTTTGCAATGCCTTAATGCATCACTAAGTTGCGGGTAATTGAGTGGCAGTTCTAGCTCACCAACATAGTTGGTTAACTCATCCACAGAATAGTTGTGCTTGCCCATCACTAACAAGGGGATATGGTTAGCGTTGATCAGCTGTTCATTGAGTAAAGATGTGAAGCCGTTGCCCTTAATAGAGCCAATAATGCACCCCGCCCACTGTTGAGACCAGTCGACCTTGTGTGCTTGTTCAGAGCTGACAACTTCGCAGCCCTCTCCTACAAACTCTAATATTGTGCTTAAATTGTGACGCTCTTGAGCATTATCGTCTACGACAAGCAGTTTTGACAAACCTTGCATAAGTAGGATGTATTGCCTTTATTATTGGTGTGATGCGGAAAACATTAAGCAACGTAATCTATAAAACAGAAAAAAGTATCATTGATAAGATTAACGATAGACAAATTATGAAAATCAGCAACGAAAAAAAGCCATTAGGCTATCTAATGGCTTCTATTTTATTTGATTAAAAAAATAAGGCAACCAACCAATTAACTCATGTGAGATCGGTTAGAACTTTGAATTTTCTCTAAATACCCACTTCAGCAGAGGTTAAATTGTGATATTCATTCGGGATCTGGTCCCAAGCGCTCTTAATCTCGCGGATGATATCAATCACATCATCAATAGGTTGAGGGTCATTTTTGTGATTCGCCGCAGAAATTTGAGTGATCATAAACTCATAAAGTTGATCTAGGTTTTTAGCGATATCACCACCATCGTCCATTGATAGACAGCTACGAAGGCTAATAATGATGTCTAACGCTTTACCCAGACGCTCACCCTTAACAGGAATATTCCCTGCTTGCATCGCCGCCTTACCTTGAATAAGACGTTCGATTGCACCTGCCATCAACATTTGAACAATTTTATGGGGTGAGGCAGCAGTAAGCTGACTATCCACTGATACCTTTTTATATGCCTGTAAAGAACCGCGCATAGTAAACCTCTTCTATAAAAACTTTTTATACTGTTGAACTGATTTGTTTCCGTGGCGGTACTTCTTCAAGTCTTTGCCGACTCGTGTCGTTTCCGTTTGCATCAATTCAACCAATTTTCTTGTTCTCGTAATGGCATTGTACCATTCCGAGCTTTGCTTAACGTCGGGGTGTGAATCCAATAAATGAAGCACGTTTTGCAACAACTGTTCTCTGTTATCGACAAGCGTCATTATTTCTTCAGTATTAATTTCACTTATTTCGAACTTAGCCATAATTTGTTGATCTAGTTCACAAAGCTTCTGAAGTTCGTCCATCATCTATTAGCCCAACGCATTCATCATACTGCCCAACTGGGACTGCATTTTGCCGGTCGCTTCTTGCATCGCAGTAAAACGAGCGTGGGTGCGACTTTCCAACCCTTCCATGCGGCGATCAAGTGCCGCTTGGTCATCGACCAAACGATAGTTCTGTTCAACCAAGCTTCGTTCACGCGTTCGAATTGAGCCTGTTACACCTGTAATGCCTTGAATGGCGTCTTCCACCTTTTTGGCAAAACCATTGTTACCACCAAAAAAATCACCCAACTTATCGAAGTTGTTGTTCAATTGGCGGTCCAACATGTCGTAGTTGATTTCGAGGGTACCTTGACGAGTTGTGGTGATACCAAACTCAGTTAGGGAACTGATATCTGGCGGCGCATCTTTAATGCTGGTTGAGAACACACTTTTCAAACGTGAGTCTGCGTTTCTCACTGTGCTATCACCAGCCAATGGTCCTTTTTGACCAGTGGTCGGATCGACACCCGATAAGCTCTGTGACACTTGGTAGAACTGATTGTATGATGCAACAAAGGCTTCAATATCCTGACGCACACTACCACGGTCATACTCAACACCAATCTCTGCAGGAGCTTTATCTTTAGGTGTTTTGCCTTTTACTGTGATGTCGATACCCTCAATTGCATCTTCAATCACATTGTTGTTACTCGAAAGCTGAGCCACGCCATCCAATACAACCATGGAGTCTTGGCCCGCTTGAACCTCAGTCATACCACTATAGGTATCAAAAGATTTCTGCGCTTTCTCTAGATCCGCTTGAGCTTTATCGATTTTTTCTAGGTGCTCTCGCTCTTCTTGAGGAAGTTTTGAACGCTCAATCTCTTTAGCTTGTTGTTCAGTAATCTCGCCCTTGGCAACACGTTCTGCTAGCGCTGCCTTCTCTTCAGCGGTTTTCTCTTCGATACGAGCTTGCTCAGCCTCAAGCTTTTGCTGAGCTTCTTTCGGTGTCACGTAAGAGTCTGTCAATGTGCCCGATGCGGCATTAGTCCAACCCGGAACATCCGGCGCCTTCTCTATCGCTTTCTCATCCAGTTCCAACTCAGGCGTGTAATAGGAGTCGAGCAAGGTACCTGACGCAGTTTCTGTCCAACCGGGGATATTGTCTTCTGGCATAACAGAAGCCGATGCCTTCGCTGCATCTAATGCTGCTTGGCCAGCTGCGGCAGCTGCCTCTCCAAAAGTTTGGCTGCTTGGGTCTTGAGCGAGTTCTGAATCAAGCGGTAGGTTTTCAGAATCAGACGCTTCTTGTGGCACAGGGTTGCCATCAGCATCCAACTCTTGTGGTGTTTCAGTTGCCGCTTCGATAGGGGCAGTTTCTTGCCCTGGAGCAGGCTCTGAAAGGATCTCTTGAGCAGCGAGACGTGCCGATTCTAAGGCTTTTACGCGCTCTTCAAGAGTTTTGTATTCAAGTTTTTTGAGGGGATTATCCGACTGAGCGTCAACATTAATGCTGATCTGTTGCTCCACACCAGATAGGTTTGACGCGACGATAAGGCGAGGACCCTCAACGTCGTTGATGACCGAGGCACGAACACCCGGGTTATTACTTGCGCCATTGATACCTCGTACAACGTCGATAAGTTTCGAGCGCTCACCGACTTGTACATCAAAGCTCTTCTCACCAAGCGAAACCTGCAGCTTACCTGGGCCAAATTTCATGTCTTCCGATAGAACATCAGAAGCCACTTTATGGCTTTGGGCAAGCTGCAACACATCGATGGCATATTTGCCTGCAATTGCATCCGTAGTAGCGGTTGCAGACACAACTCCGTCATCGGTACTTTCAACTGTTCTCACAGCGAAAGCTTTTTCCTGACGAAAGTTCGTCATTAAGTTCTTCATCGAATCAAGCGATTCTCTGAGTCTTCCATAGGCACTAATGCTGGAATCGATTCGCGTTCTTTCATTGTCGATACGTTGCTGCTTAGGTACGCGCTCCGCATCTACAATTTTGCTGACCATGGAGTTGATATCCATGCCAGACGACATCCCAAGTGGGCCTAAACTCATCAAATCACCTCAATAATACGACTTAAACCTTCGCCTCCAATAGCCCGCTATTTGAGGTTTGGGCCGCTAGGCGCCTTAAAATCTCAAGCATTTCTTCATCTGGTATTTGGCGAATAATATCACCTGTTGTGGCTTCGTATATCGTCACCACATCTCTACCCGATTCTTCATCCACTTTAAAGGCGACACCCTTGTTGATAGAAGAGATAAACTCATTCATCTTCTCTACCATTTTAACGCGCTCTTCTTTATTCAGCTCTTGTCTATCTTGAGCTAATTGAATCGCCGCTTCGGTAGCATCCTCTTGCGATTTTTCTACCTTTTCTTTGGGTGCAACTTCTAGTGGTTTAGAAACACTTGGCGCACTGCTACCTTCATCGAATGCAAATTTAATGCCATTAGGTGAGCCATAAGGCTGGACGTTCGATGCGCTGGATGATATTTCCATGACACTCTCCTTCCGACCTTAAATGAGCCATGGCATTAGAGCCCTACCAAGGTAGACCTCTATTGCCGCCTACTAAGTAAGCTTAGCCCAATAAGCTTAGAGCTGCTGATGGCGATTGCTTCGCTTGAGCTAGGATTGAAGTACTCGCCTGTTGTAGGATTTGAGACTTCGTCATAGCTGTCGTTTCTTTCGCGTAATCAGTATCTTTGATACGGCTCTTAGATGCATTAACGTTTTCGTTGATGTTATCTAAGTTGCTGATTGCGTGATCAAAACGGTTTTGGAAAGCACCCAGAGAAGCACGTTGGCTGTCTACAGACTTAAGCGCACCATCAATGATAGAAACAGCTTCGTTAGCGCCCGCTACAGAAGTTACGTCGATATCGTTAACAGTTACTTCTTTACCGTCGCCAAGACCTAGCTCGCCAGATAGGCTACCACCAAACTCAACATCACCTTGTACTTTTTGGCTTGAAGCGAACAGTTGTAGTTTGCCGCCTTCACCGACAGAAGCTTTAACGTCTTCACTTTGACCGTTAATGTAAGTCGCAAGTTCTTCAATATCGTTACCCGCTTTTGCAGAGATATTTACTTCTTGCTCTTCACCAAACTTGTCTTTGTACTTCATCGTTAGGTCAGAACCTGCCGCTACTGTCCAAGAAGAGTCTTTACCTTCTTCAACTGTGTAACTCTTACCACCCATGTCTTGAGTGTCAGTACGCATGTTACCCATAGATAGCATTACAGCTTCACCAGAATCCGCACCGATTTGGAAAGATTGGCTACCGTAAGTACCGTTTAGAAGCTTGTTACCACCGAAAGATGTTGTTTCAGCGATACGGTTTAGCTCGTCGTTAAGTGCTGTTACTTCTTCTTGGATTGCAACACGTTCAGCTTTACTGTTTGAACCGTTTGCAGATTGTAGAGAAAGGTCACGCATACGTTGCAGAATATTTGTAGACTCATTCATTGCACCTTCAGCCGTTTGTGCAATAGAAATACCGTCGTTCGCATTCTTCACAGCCATGTCTAGGCCGCGGCTTTGAGACGTTAAGCGGTTCGAGATTTGTAGGCCTGCAGCATCGTCTTTTGCGCTATTGATTTTATAGCCAGAAGACAAACGCTCCATTGATTTTTGAGTACCTTCAGCCGCGCCATTTAGGTAGCGCTGAGCCGTCATTGCAGACACGTTAGTGTTTACATTAATTGCCATAGTTGATCTCCTTTAGGCATTTCTGATGCACGCCAGTGACTCTCACCTCACATAAAGCACACATCAATATTGTCTGATGTACCGCTGTGTCTCTCACCTCACATTGGCACATCTCATTTCTCTCAATCCCTTTAACGGCGCTTTGATTAGAAGCTTTAACAAAAAAATCGATTTTTTTGGTTTTATTTTCAATAACAAGAGAAAGTGTGATCGTAGTTCAATTAATCGGGCGATATTCGCTAAAGTTTCAACTATTGATGGATTTATAAGCACATGGTTACTTATTAATTTACTGTGAAAGCGTCGATATTTAACTGCGTTTGATATTGAGGTGGTGGTCATCACCTTTTATCAAAGAAATAGAACGCTTCCTTTACAAGTGACAATCGGCCCCTTTATCTGTACCTGAGCAAGAACGAGATCCCTGATGCCTCGTTCTACTCGGCTCTGGGATGACTGTTTAGAACATATAGAGTTAGTTACCGGTTGCCCATTTATCGTCATTCCCTACCGCGAGGAACGAGCGAGATATGGAATCTCTCTCGCCACCAACGACACAATTAGATATCCCAAAACACTTTACCAAATACCAAAAACGCGAAAACCCAGCCGAAGCTGGGTTTGTTTAGCGCTCATCTCTCACCACGAGCTAATTTGTGGAAGAGGCACTGACAAATGCAATGCCACTTTTATTTGATTAACCTAGAAGGCTAA
>NZ_JCBDGU010000054.1:0-4902 GCF_059834255.1 Vibrio sp. R11-SG3-ISO9 | reverse complement strand
CTTGTGAGAGCTAAACGCGCCGGGGTTTAACTGAACCTCACAAGCGATTATTAGTTTTTTGTTTCTGCGTCCGATAGAACCGAAAGCTCAACAATTCGCTTCACTAGTGATCGCGCATGAATAACCGGGATGTTTGCGAGAATAGATTCGCGAGTCGCTTCGAACGGCTGCTCGATGCCTTGCCAACCCGTGAGAGCTCCGATCAGAACTTTTAACTCAACCTCGATCGCGGCCTTTCCTTTTTGGTCTGCCGAGCTCAAAAACTCCCAAAAATCAATTTTAGAAAGAGGCTTAATTGAGTAGGAACGGCGCTCCTCTTCTGGCTTGGTCAACTCGCTTGGTGGTGTGTATGTTTCAAAAAATTTTGACATTCGATAAATTCCAGATAAAAAAAAGCCGCCTAGTTGGCGGCTTGTGGTTACTTGAATACGATCACGACTTCGTCGTCTTTATTTTTCTCATGGGCCCCAAAGCTTAGGGTTTCAGTGATAACCCCGTCTCGGTCGCCCTGGCCGATTTCTCGATAAGCGGCTTTAGCAATGGTGAACGTGATTTGATTGCCTGCCGGGCCAATTGGTCCCGTGGTGATCTCTGGCGTGGCCCCGTCCATCCAGTCTTTTAGATAGTTAGGCCCACCTTTCAGCAATGCCATTTCCGGGTCGAGTGTCCCCGTAATGTCGCGAGTTGAGATTCTCACCTCGCCGTAGCCTTGATCGTCGGTGATATCTGCCGGGGTAATGATGTTGTTTCCAATATCCAACGTCATCGCGCCAATGTTGGCCGCGTTTGAGCCAATTTTGAACCCTTGCAGATTGATCAAAGCGGCCGGGACCGTTGAGTCATAGGTTACGGACGGCGTCTCTTTGTCTTTATGCTCGCCGTAATGGCCCGTGAGCGTAAACTCTGCCGTTAGGATTTCACCCGCGTTGATCGTAAAGGATACGGTCCCGCGCGCCCCTACAATCTGGCGGTAAACTCCGTCTTGGTAGAGCTCGATCGTTACCGATTTTAAGTCTTCTTTTGCCGATGCGGTGTTATATGATGCTGAGGTCCCATCCGTTAGCGTCTCTTTGAACCCGCAAGCTCTTAGAGCGGCGCCGATCTCTGGAGCTTTACCGATAGCACTAGACCCGGCCCCTTTTATCTCGCAAGAAAATTGCACTTGCTGAAGTGTGCCGCCGTAAACTTGCTGATACGGCGACAATGATTCTTTGATCACCGGACGCTCAATCATTCGCGCCCCTGTGTTGGTTAGAGATACGCTATTAACCAGGACTGCGTTGTCACCTGTCAGCGTGGCGGGTGTTCCCGTCGCTGTCTCTACCCCGATCAAAATAACTTGTCGTGAAACTAGCATTTTTAACCCTCTATTGAATCCGCTTTAGTGCGGTACTTAACCAACCAATCAAGATCAATCAAAACTGACGGCCGATCGCCGTCGTTGTCGAACTCGGGCTCGCTCATTTCATCCGGCCGGATGCTTTGAACAAATCCCAAATTGAGTGTTTGGTCCCGCATTAAAGCTCGATGAATGCTCGCGCGTGCTGCCAGGAATAAAGAGTCCATTTGGTCTAGTTTCCCGAATAGCGCGATCGTGGTCGTCGCCGTCATTTCCCAGTCAATGAAAGCCATGTTTTGCACTGTTGGACTGTCTGCCGTGAGAGACACAGAAACCACCGGGATCGGCGCTTGAGATGGCCTCATGATATTTCGGCCAACGTGCGCGGTCCCTGCCATTTCGGCACTTATGGCCGCAACAATGGCATTAAGTATTAAATCCTGTCTCGTCATCCGGCTTCATCTCCAGTATCAGAACAAGGAGCCCGTCGACTGGGGGCGTTTTATCTGCGACCGTCCAAACCTCCGAGCCGCGCGCAGCAATGGCCCCAATCTGGACCGTTGCGTCGTGCTTTTCTTCGATTTCTAGCCGCACTCTACGACCCCACCCGGCGAGGTGTTCGATCTCGTCTGAGTCGGTTATCGCTTGGATATCCTCCCCTGAAATCGTCCACGTATCCCCGAGACTTTCGAAAATAACGGCGTCAACTTCTTTCATTTCATTTAAGAAATCCACGCCGCCGCCCCTTATACCGCTGCTACTAGCTTCACAAAGGCGCTGTTTCGCTCAAGTTGGAAACCACAGTCCTGGAACGCTCGCAATACGATACCGTCCGCCGCTGCGTCCGTTGCCGTGTCGACGCGGAAGTCAACCGACGACCAGAAACCCCACATCGCCGCGCTAAAGTCGCCGAATAAGAAATCGCTGTCCGCTGCTGTTGTATTCTTAAACATGTTGTGAGCGATCGCGCTGTGTCCGTTCAGCTCTCCGCCTGTTGGCATCATCCAACCAAATGTATTGCCTACCTCTGTAGATTTCATCTTGGTTTTTAGCTGCCCGCGAGTCGCTTTACTCATCATGTAATGAGTCGAACCGCCCTCGAAATTAAGCTCGTCGAGGATAGTTTCCATTTCGACTACTTTTTCCCAACTAGGGATCGTGTCCTTAGTTGTGTTGGTAACTTTGCCAACCGCACCCAAAGAGCCCGCGCCTTTGTCAGCTTCGCGAGCTGCATCCATGATCCCTGTTGGTTCGTTTGACTTGCCCGAGCCGTAGAACGTCGCTTTGTCTAGACCTTGAGCCATTGCAAACATGATTGAACGCTGAACGATGCGATCGATTAGCGGGTTTGATTGCAAGCGAACGCGGCGAGTGATTGGCACAGAAACCGCAAGGGTCGACGGTGACAAGTTCACTTTGCCAAAGCTGATTGTGCCCTCTCCTGACGGATCATCTTCACCGATCCATGTTGCCGCCACGTCGTCTAGCTGTGCCGGAATATCAATCCCTGCCGAGCCTGTAAGGCCTGTTAACATTTGACCACCCAGGCGCCCAAGAATCGTTTGATCTCGCAGTAGGTCGATAAACATATCAGGGCGATAGATTGTCGGCACAATCTCAGCCGACGCCGTGGTGTCCTGTTTCGCGCGCGTATTCATTAGCTGACTTACTAGCGCCTCATGAGGGACTACAAATCCGCGCTCTTGAGCGTCGCGGCCTCGTTGGTCTGCTAGTGCTAGAGAGATTTCGCGCTCTAGGCCCGCTTTGCTCCAGTCGTTAGAGGCTGCCGCCTTGATTGCGCGAGCCATAGAATATTGAGCTAGATCGCTTTGAGTAATGCCCGCCGTTTCTGCCTCGCTCTCTGGAGACTGCCCGCGCGTTGCCGTTGCGTCGCTTGCATTCTCGCCGATAAAGAATGCGAAACGTTCCACGGTGTCGCCGTTTTCGATTGCTTCCTCTGCCTTGTCAGCAAAACCAAACTTTTTGCCTAGTTGGCGAATTTTTGCCGAACGCTCGCGCTCTGCCTTTACTGCGTCGTTTACTGTGTCAGCCATGTGTTGATCCTCTTGGGTTTCTTGTGCTGTTTCTGTTGGTGCTTCCGGCTCTGGCTGCTGCTCTGGCTCGGCTTGTTGGAGTGGTTTTTCTTCTGGGGGTTGGAGCGCTTCGGGTAGCGGCTCCGCATTGCGGCCAACTCCGACGGTCACGTCTGCAGGGACCGAAACGATTGAGATTTCGTAGGGCTCGTACTTCGTAACCTCTACGCCTCGGCGTCCCTCTAGCTTTCGCTCTTCGTGGATGATGTAACCGAATGAAATGTGACGACGGATGCCGTCGACAATGTCCTGGAATACTTCTCGGGCTCTGGTGCTGTTGCCGAATCGAAGCAGTGCGCGACCAACGCCTCCGGCGCTGTCAATCACGATTGATTCGACGACGCCAACGTGATCGCCCCAGTCATGATCAACAAGGACGGCCGCGCCGTCCTCTAGTCTGTGTGTGTCCATTGCGCCGCGTTCGTGGCTGAGGATTTCAACGAAACCCCCTCGGTCGACTTCTGCGTTTGAGCTAAAAGCGACCTCAACCGTGCGCGCCTCTGCGTCAATCTTGCTGTTTGCTAGATTGACCGTTCGGGTTCGTTTGATCTGTGTCGTCATTGTTTCCGCCGTTTGTCGGGTTGTTGGTTAGTGCGCTTGTAACCTCTTCGGGTGTTAGCCCTAATTGGTCCCAAATCTCGCGCTCCTCCGCGATCTCCTTGAATACTTCCAACGGATCGCGCTGCGTCGTCTCTCGGATGATTGCCGAGACTGACGTCGTTTTTTGAGCGAGGGCTTTCTCATTCGCTGAGGCCTGTTTTGCGGGGTCCAGGCTTTCCCATCGTCTGCCGTGCCATTGGTGGCCGAGATACAGATCAAGGGCTCGATTGAGAGGTCGATTTTTGATTTTTATCTTTTCAAGTAGGTACTGACGTTCGATCCACTCCTCGAAAACAGGAGTTAGGAACGACTCAATTAATAAACTTTGAAGAGTGAGAAATGTGTCTAGTTCGGCGCTGCGGCCATGCTTTAGAGAGCTATAATTCACGCCCTCTAAGTCGTTCGCCGCGAGAGAATAGTTAATCCCCGCGCCCGCAAATATTCGGCGTAGAACGCGCTTAACAAACGAATCAAATTCACCCGCCGGATATGGCTCCGCCGCGTTGGTAATTGAAAAGCCGGTGGGTAGTACCGTGACGTCCTGCTCATGGATATCGACCTCGACGTCGACCGGGTTTCCGTCCGCATCAAACATCAAGTGAGAATTTCCGGCCTCTGCCTGGGCGAACAGGTTCGATTTAGCGCCCGTCTTCGCTGCGTTTAATGCGGCTTGCTCGTACTCGCCGACAATCCCAAAGGTTTGCAAGCTCGTAGAAAGTAGAGGTAAACCTCGATGTTGCCCGACCCAATCCTCTTGGTATATGTGGATGATCTGATCTGCAGGAACGCGAACCCTTTCGGTGATTGCGTAGTCTGTTCGATAGTCGTCGGCCCGGCCCGCGCCTTTCTTTATGTGATAGGCGACGGCCT
>NZ_JCBDGU010000053.1:0-60556 GCF_059834255.1 Vibrio sp. R11-SG3-ISO9 | reverse complement strand
GGCTCATGACTCAATCGGATTGGCAGACATGGAGTACGACAACGCAGTGGCCTGAAGACACAACCACTAACTTCAAAGCCATTCCTCCTATGATGCGCCGCCGCATGAGTTTGCAAAGTAAGCTTGCTGTGCAAACCGCATTAACATTGCTTGAAGGCAACGAGATCCACTTCTTAGTCTTTGCCAGCCGTCATGGTGAACTGCATCGAACCGCAACATTGATTCAATCCATTCTCGAAGGTGAAGATGCCTCTCCAATGGCCTTTTCCCAATCCGTACATAACACAGCCGCTGGATTAACGACGATTGCCGCTAAAGCCCCGATTCCTCTTAGTTCAATCGCTTCTGGCGTCGACACATTTCATAGTGCATTGATTGAAGCCTATCTCTATTTAAGCCAGTACCCTGAGCATAAAGTCATGGTCATCGATTTCGACCAGCCCCTGCCTGAGCTTTACAAAGAGTATGAAACCCAAGTGTATTCTGATTACGCGCTAGGGTTGGTGCTAAGCCAAGGGAGTGCGTATTCTCTCAACAGAGAAACCTCAAATGTTGAGTCACAGGAAACTCCTCTTCCACAAGGTTTGCTATTCCTCCAGCACTACCTAAACAATCAATCAAGCTGGCAAATCTCTGGCAAACGTCAAACTTGGTCGTGGGTTAAGCATTGTGAATAAGCTGAATCAATATTGGCGAGTGTTCGCCACGGGACTGTGCTTTTCGATCTTTGGCCTAGGTGGTTTAGTTCTGAGTTTTATCATCCTGCCTCTGTTTGCAATCACCACACCTAATACCATTCAACGTGAGCTCAAAGCGCAACGTTTAATCCGTTTTACGTTTAATGCATTCTGCCGAATCATGAAATTCACCGGTGCCATTGATTACCGAATTGATGGTATAGAGACTCTACAGAAAGATCGCAACTGCATCATTGTTGCCAATCACCCAAGTCTCATTGATTACGTTCTTATCGCATCTCAACTGCCTCAGTGTGATTGCCTAGTTAAGGCCGCGATTTGGGAAAACCCGTTTATGAAGCGTATTGTAAAAGCGGCAGGATATATCCCTAATCAAGCGCCCGATGATTTACTTGAACGTTGCGAAGAGCGATTTTCTCGTGGCAACGTGTTACTGGTTTTTCCTGAGGGAACACGAACAACTCCCGGCATCACACCATCTTTACAGCGCGGTGCAGCGCAAATTGCTACTCGAACTGAGACCGATTTACGTGTCATTCACATCACGGTAACGCCTTCATTTCTCACTAAAGAGAAGAAGTGGTACCAAGTTCCTTCGACGAAACCCTTTTTTCATGTCTCAGTCAAAGGTAAAATAGAAGTGACACCCTTTATTGAGAGCTCAAATAATTTAACTTCTGCGGCAAGGCGCTTAAATCGGCACCTTGCGGAAAACATTTTTCCAGAGCAAGAATAATAAGCCTCTCAACACACTTTTGATTTGGGTAAATGTGATTCTATTCGTTCGCATTTACTCGCATTTAATATAGACAAGTAGGCCAAAGTGGAAACATTACATAACGAACTAAAACAGCTGATCATTGATGCTCTCAACCTTGAAGATATGAGCATTGATGAAATTGAAACTGAAGCTCCACTGTTTGGTGATGGTTTGGGTCTAGACTCGATTGATGCGCTTGAGCTTGGCCTAGCAATTAAGAAGAAATACAACATCGTGATTGACGCTGATGATTCAAACACACGTCAGCACTTCGCTTCTGTTGCTAATCTCGCAAACTACATCACATCTCAAACGAACAACTAGAAAGATTTCCTTATGACACAAGCAAACCAACAAGAAGTATTTAATCAGGTTAAAGATGCGCTTATCGAGCTATTCGAGCTAGATTCTGAAGAAATCACGCCAGAAGCACACCTTTATCAAGATCTTGACCTTGATAGCATTGATGCTGTGGATCTGGTTGTTCACTTGCAAAATGTAACAGGCAAAAAGATCAAACCTGAAGAGTTCAAAACAGTACGCACCGTGAATGACGTGGTTGAATCTGTCGTTGAACTTCTCAAGGACGCATAGTGCGCCCCCTGCTGACTTTATTGTCGGCACTGATCATCTTCTCCTACCCAATAGCCGTTTACTTTGGACTCAATAAATTTGGCCTGCAAGCGGTAGGAGGCGTATTGGCCACTGTGTTTCTGGTAAGAATCATGACCGGTGGTCAAGCTAAGATCAAAGAACTTAAACACCTTGCTTGGGTGAGTGGTGGCGCAGGTTTAACGTTACTACTGCTAGGCATGGTCTTTAAACAGCACGGTTGGCTGACCTACTATCCGGTTATCGTCAATCTGTGTATGTTCACTGTGTTTGCCCTGAGCCTCACTCAACCTCAAACAATTATTGAGCGCCTTGCTCGATTACAAGAACCAGAACTGCCACAAAGCGGCATCGACTACACAAGAAAGGTGACCAAGGTGTGGTGTGTCTTCTTTGTGCTCAATGGTGCCATCGCACTCTATACTTGTTTCCAATCTCTTGAGTTGTGGACACTTTACAACGGCCTAATCAGTTACCTGCTAGCTGGTGTTTTGTTTGCCGTCGAGTGGATAGTCCGACAACGCGTACGCCAAAGCTAAAATTATGAACCAAAGTCCCCGCTATACTTCTCTCGCTCAGCTGTTCCAAGCGGACAGATCTCTAGATTCTGTTATCTGCTTTGATGACAAGTTACAGATCAGCTGGCAAGAATTTCACAATGATGTAGCGAAACTTTGTGGTCTGTTATCCGACTCACCTGCACAACGTACCGCTATTTGTACTCAAGACAGTTACCTATTCACTGTCGCATTTATTGCTTGTGCTTTATCCAGCAAGCAGATTGTGCTGCCGGGTAATTATCAACCGGAAGCGCTCTTTGAGCTCAGTAGCGAATATGACCTGCTGTTGGTTGATGAAAGTATTCAAGTGGTGGGCAACACCAACGTACTGCTCCTATCTAACCAACTCTTTGATACTCAAACGAACGATACCATCAATGAGTCTATCGATCTTGGTGCAGTCAAACTGGTTCTATTCACTTCAGGCTCAAGCGGCACGCCGAAAGCGATACACAAAACACTGCAGCAACTTGATATTGAGATTGCAGAGCTCAGTAAAAACTGGCAATCGATGCTGACAGGCAGCCGTGTTCATAGCACGGTCTCACACCAGCACATCTATGGTTTGTTATTTCGTATCTTGTGGCCGCTCTGTTCATCCGTACCTTTTTCGCGCTTCAATTTAGAGTATCCAGAGCAGATCGTTTCACATGCCGACTCACAAATGGTATTGGTCAGCAGCCCTGCGCTTTTGAAACGTCTTTCAGAAGAGCAAAGTGCGAAACCTCTCGTGGGTGTTTTCTCGTCTGGTGGTCCACTTCCATTAGAAGCAGCTCAACAAGCTCGCACTCTATTTGGTGAACTGCCTATCGAAGTTTTTGGCAGCACAGAAACAGGCGGAATCGCCTACCGCCAACAAGTTAATACTCAAACCCCTTGGCAACTCTTTTCATGCATTAAAGCTGAGTTGAACCAAGAAAATTGCATCAAATTGCTGTCGCCTTATATTGATAGAGACAATTGGTACCAAACGGCTGATGAGTGTGAAATGGTCTCTGACAACCAATTCATTCTTAAAGGCCGTACCGACCGAATCATTAAAATTGAAGAAAAACGTATCTCTCTGGTCGAAGTAGAGAAGCGCCTTGAGCAGCTTTCGTGGATTAATGAGTGCGCCGTTATCCCATTTGAAGAACCAAATCGTTTGATTCTCGCCTCTGTCATCGTACTTTCCGATGAGGGAAAACAAATGCTTAGTAGTGTCGGTAAAGGCAAGTTTTGGTTACTATTACGCAATGAGCTCAGAAAGTGGCTTGAACCCATTGCGGTACCAAGGCGTTTTAGAGTAGTTGAAGAGATCCCGCTCAATAGCCAAGGAAAGCGACTCACTCCGCAGATAGAACAAATCATAAACGCGCAATAGCTCGCCTTAAGCGACGTCATTAAAACAATAAAGTAAAGCCAGTGTTATGGACAAAAGAAAGCCAACCATCTTACAGATTGAGACCCAAACAACGGAGTCGACACTCACCTTTAAAGTGGACGCCGATTTAACCGACTTTAAAGGCCACTTTAAGGGCTTTCCTATCCTGCCCGGCGTCACTCAGATTGATTGGGCGCTCGCCTATGCGATCCAGGAGTTGGCCGTTCCATCTCAATTTAAAGGCATGGAAGTGATCAAGTTCCAAGAGCCGATTTTACCTGATGCGACAGTTACATTGACGCTAAAGTGGGACTCAGACAAACAGAAACTGGCGTTTAACTACACGTCAGATAACGGCAACTGCACTCACTCATCTGGCAAAATGAAGCTGGGAGAAAAAAGTGAATAGCATGGCGAGCATTGAAACCCAAACAAGCTACCAAGCCTGTTTTTTGATTCCCTGCTATAACCATGGCTCAACAGTGGCAGCGGTTATTGAATCCCTTAAAAGCTATGCGCTACCAATTATTTTGGTCGATGACGGGAGTAATACCGAAACCAAGCAGCACCTAAAACCACTGGCTGAGCTTGATAACGTAACTTTGGTGACTCTAATCGAGAACCAAGGCAAAGGCGGTGCCGTCAAAGCGGGAATTGAACAAGCTCAACACCTGGGTTTCAGCCATGCCATTCAGATTGATGCTGACGGTCAACACGATCTAGAGGCTCTACCTAAACTTCTTGAAAAATCGCAAGCATCGCCGACCCACCTTATTTCTGGGCAGCCTGTCTATGATGACAGTGTGCCTAAATCACGTCTTTACGGACGTTACGCGACGCATATTTGGGTGTGGATAGAGACCCTGTCTTTCTCAATCAAAGACAGCATGTGTGGCTTCCGAGCCTACCCGATTGCTGCAACGCAAGCTGTACTCAATAAATATGATGTTGGCTCACGCA
This sequence comes from Vibrio sp. R11-SG3-ISO9, assembly GCF_059834255.1. NCBI lineage: Bacteria > Pseudomonadati > Pseudomonadota > Gammaproteobacteria > Vibrionales > Vibrionaceae > Vibrio > Vibrio sp. R11-SG3-ISO9. The sequence goes on along the minus strand of NZ_JCBDGU010000053.1, from coordinate 55,603 downwards.
TGGACTTCGATATCGAAGTACTGGTGAGTTTGTACTGGGAAGGCTGCGATATTGATTTTATAGACACTCGCGTTATCTACCCTGAGGGCGGTATCTCGCACTTTGATGCACTGTGGGACAACGTAAAAATCAGTTGGATGCATACTCGACTGTTTTTCGGCATGCTACCACGAGCCCCAAAACTGATTGCCCGTCACTTCAATAGAGAAGAAGAAAGCACCAGCAAACAACCCCATTGGTCACGCACTCAAGAGCGCGGCACGGTGCTAGGGATCAAACTACTGTTGATGATCTACACGCTGCTAGGACGCGGTGTCTTCAATCTGATCCTCAAAGGCGTGATGCGTTACTACCACCTAACAGGGAAACGTGCACGTGAAGCTTCTGAACATTATCTGCATACATTGAAGCTCTATGCTGAGCAGCACAATATTGATCTGCCAAGTAACCTAACCAGCTACCATCATTTGCTTTCGTTTGGTCACACCATGCTGGATAAGCTTGCCGCTTGGAAAGGTGACTTCTCAGTTGAGAACCTAACGATTCACGGACAAGACCAGTTTGAAAAAATGGTCAACAATGAACAAGGTGTGGTTATCCTAGGCTCTCACCTTGGTAATATCGAACTTTGTCGCGCACTCGGTCGTAGACACTCAAACATTAAGATCAACGCACTGGTCTTTACGGAGCATGCCGAACGCTTTAACTCGGTAATGAAAGCGGTAAACCCAAACTCAGACTTAAACCTTATCCAAGTCAGCTCAATGGGACCTGATACCGCCATCTTGCTTCAACAGAAGCTTGAGCAAGGCGAGTGGATCGTGATTGTTGGCGATCGTACCTCCACCAGCAAAGAGAGTCGCTCAGTATGGGCGGAGTTTTTAGGACAAGAAGCACCATTCCCACAAGGGCCATTTATGCTCGCTTCTGTTCTTAAAGCCCCCGTATTTCTACTCTTTGGGCTAAGAGACGATAGCAGTAAAAAACCTCACTTTAACGTCTACTTTGAACATTTTAGCGACAAGATAGTCTTACCAAGAAAGACACGAGAACAGACATTGCAAGAGGTGGTGCAGCAGTACGCTGACCGACTTCAGCACTACACATTGAAGGCACCCCTTCAGTGGTATAACTTTTTTAATTTTTGGACATTGAGCAATCAGCACCATGACGAAAAAGAATCAAAATAGCATCACATTTGGTGCAGAGCGCCTAACGATCGAAGACGTTGTCGCGATCTCTCAAGGTGCTTCAGCAAGCATGAACACCGACCCAGCCTTCACCTCTAAAATTGATCGAGGCGTGGCATTTCTTGAGCGCCTTTTGAAAGAAGAAGGGGTAATTTACGGTGTAACAACTGGCTATGGTGATTCGTGTACCGTTGCTATCCCACCTAACTTGGTAGATGAGCTGCCTCTGCACCTGACTCGCTTCCACGGCTGTGGCTTAGGTGAAACGCTGACTCATGATCAAGCTCGTGCGGTATTAGCGACTCGTCTATGTTCACTTTCTCAAGGTGTTTCTGGAGTTAGCCACGATCTGCTCAACCAAATCGTTACTCTGATCAACAATGACATTGCACCGCGTATCCCTCAAGAAGGCTCGGTAGGTGCAAGCGGCGACTTAACACCACTCTCCTACCTAGCGGCTGCACTCATTGGCGAACGCGATGTGTTGTACAAGGGTGAAGTGCGACCAACGAGCGATGTATACAACGAACTAGGCATTACACCGATTAAGCTGAAGCCAAAAGAGGGCTTAGCGCTGATGAACGGGACATCGGTAATGACAGCGCTTGCATGTATCGCCTACAAGCGTGCTGAATACCTATCTCAGCTATCGACCAAAATCACCGCCATGGTATCAGTAGGTATGCACGGTAATGACTTCCACTTCGACGAAGCGCTGTTTGCTGTGAAGCCTCATCCAGGCCAGCAACAGGTTGCCGCTTGGTTACGTGATGACTTGCAAGCTGATCGTCCGCCGCGCAATAGCGACCGCCTACAAGATCGTTATTCACTGCGCTGCGCACCGCACGTTATTGGTGTAGTGGAAGACTCACTGCCGTGGTTGCGTCAAATGATTGAGAACGAACTCAACAGCGCTAACGACAATCCAATCATTGATGGCGATAACGAGCGTGTATTGCATGGCGGTCACTTCTACGGTGGTCACATCGCAATGGCTATGGATACGTTAAAAACTGCAATCGCTAACCTTGCTGATCTGCTTGACCGTCAAATGGCGCAGTTAATGGATTACAAATTCAACAATGGCCTTCCGTTTAACCTAACGGGTGCTCAAGGTGAGCGTAAGCCAATCAACCACGGCTTTAAAGCAGTTCAGATTGGTATCTCAGCTTGGACGGCAGAAGCGCTAAAACACACTATGCCAGCAAGCGTGTTCTCTCGCTCGACCGAGTGTCATAACCAAGACAAAGTCAGCATGGGTACGATCGCCGCTCGTGATTGCTTGCGAGTACTAGAGCTGACCGAGCAAGTTGCCGCAGCTTCACTCTTAGCTGCAACACAAGCGCTAGAGCTACGTAAACGTGCCAATGAGCTCGACGAACACCACATGAGTGACAACTTGAAGCAGATCCGTGACCAAGTGATGCAAGAGTTTGAGTTTGTTGTTGAAGATCGCCCATTAGAAAGCGATCTGCGCTTGTTCATCCAGCGTATCCAACAGCAGCACTGGACACTGTACTAAGCCGCCTAACTGTATTGACGAAAGAGCCAACTATGTCTGACATCCTTCATCCACTTTCAGCTGAGGTTACCATTGTGACCTCATTCCAAGACGCCGACCCAATGGGCGTTATCTATCATGGCAATTACTTCCGTTTTTTTGAGGAAGCAAGGCGCATCATGATGGACAAGCTAAAGTACAACTACCATGAGATGAAGGACTCAGGCTACATGTGGCCGATCATTGATACTCGTGTGAAGTATGTTAAGGCGATCCCATTCAACCATGAGATTACAGTGACAGCACGACTCACTGAATGGGAAAATCGACTGCGTGTCGACTACGAGATTCATGATGCAAAGACAGGCCAAAGAATGACTCGTGCTCACACTATGCAAGTTGCTGTCGCAATTGAGACAGAAGAGATGTGTTTTGCATCTCCAAGCGCTCTCACGGACAAGGTAGAACACTGGCATCAATACGGCTGCTTGAGTGAAGAGAGCTCATTTACTGCTACTAAAGAGAAGTCTTGTCATGAATCCGCCTAGCTGTCGCCCTTTGACCTCATTAACAACCTGTACCCAAGTGCTGTTGTGTTGCTTTCTGAGCTTGTTCGTTGCTGCTAATGTTTGGGCTGACTCAGAAAAAGTAGAAGTAAAGACACTTGCTGATTTACAGACAACATTGAGTCACCAATCCATCATTCGTGGCGACTTCACTCAAACTCGCACGATGGAGATGTTCGATCAGCCGCTGTTATCGCAGGGTTCCTTTCTGCTTGATAAAGCAAACGGTCTATTGTGGAACCAAGCTACACCATTCCCTGTGCATTTGGTTCTGACTAACAATAAGCTTAGCCAACGCTTTGGTGAGCAACCTGCGCAAGTGATCACCGACAAAGAGAACCCGATGGCATTTTACTTCAGCCATATATTTCTTTCGGTGTTTCATGGCGATACTCAAAAACTGACAGAGCAATTTTCGTTGGATTTTTCACCAAGCGATGCAAATACAAGTTGGACTCTCTCATTAACGCCAAAGCATGCACCAATGAATGCCGTTTTTGAGCGCATTGTTTTGCAAGGCAAGAGCGACATTGAACGCATCGAACTCAAGGAAATTCGAGGCGATAGCACGCTAATCGAATTCTCTAACTTCAACCACCAACCACAAAGACTCACGGATGACGAAGCACAGCAGTTCCAACTCTAAATTTGCCTTAACCTGGCTTATCCTCGTCATTTTTTTTAGCGGATTGTTAATCAAACAATTCGCTTTTTCTTCTGCAGTACCGATTGAAACCAATATTCTGAAGTTACTTCCAAAGAATCAGCAAGATCCTTTGGCAGAGCAGGCTTTCCAGCAACTTTCAAACTCAATGAGCGAGCAGGTGCTGTTTTTAGTCGCTTCCGAATCAGCCAAGCAAGCGATCGCTGCTGCTGCAAGTTTTGAAAGTGGTTTAAATCATGACATGTTTGCCAACGAGTCCCCGCTGTTTTCTAAAGTTCAGGGGAAAGTCAGTGCCAATACGCAAAGCCAATGGAGTGATTTCTATTTTCAGCATAGAGCCCAGCTCCTCACAGAACAGCAGAAGCAGACCTTAGAGCATGCGCCAGAGAACCAAGTTCAATACGTGATCCAATCTCTGTACAACCCGTTTTCAGGAGTGACCGCAACAGAGTTGTCACTGGATCCATTTTTACTGTTCCGTGATTACATTGGTGAAGTCGGCAAGACCACCAGTAACTTTACCCTTCAAGAGCACTACCTAACAACGCAGTCCGCAGGGCAAACTCATGTGTTGATAACCGCCACTTTGGCTGGGTCTCCATACAGTCTGAGTACGCAAGAGAAGCTGCCGCTAATCGAGTCGATTGAGCAAAATATCGAAAAAGAGTTCGGTGTTGAAATTGCGCATACTGGCGTAGTGTTTTATGCCGACTATGGGACCAAGAGTGCTAAGTCTGAAATCAATACCATTGGTCTTGGTTCTTTAGCCGGGATCATTATTCTGATTTGGGTGACATTCCGCAGCGCCCTTCCCCTCGCCTTGTCATTAATCTCTATCGGCACTGGATTGTTGGTTGCGCTGGCTAGTACGGTCGCTATTTTTGGCCAAGTGCATTTATTCAGTTTGGTTTTTGGCGCGAGCTTAATCGGTGTCTCTATTGATTACTCTTTCCACTACCTTACCGACCGGCTAGTTGCAGGGTCTCGCTGGCAGAGTGATAAGGGGTTACAACATATTTTAATGGCGATAAGTCTTGGCTTAGTGACTAGCTTAATCGGCTACTTAGGATTACTGATTGCCCCGTTCCCCGGTCTACAACAATTGGCGATGTTCTCGTCTATTGGCCTATTTGCTGCCTACGCGACTGTGGTTTGTTGGTATCCGCTGTTAGCTAAACGACCAAGCAAAGACCGACCGCTACCTTTGGCTTTTCTACTGAATTCATGGCTTCAGCTTTGGAACAAACCAGCCCTGCGCTACGCATTGCCAACACTCATTGCCGCGGCCAGCATCGTCGCATTGACCCAGATTCAATACGATGATGACATTCGTCAGTTGCAGGCAATGCCCGAGACACTAAAGGCGCAAGAGCAAACCATCACATCAGTATCGGGGATTGGCAGCAGTCAATCGATGCTATTGGTGACCGCTGGTAACAATCAAGCGCTGCTTAAATCACTGCAGCGCCTTGGAGGTAAGCTGGATCAACTGGTCAGCAATGGGACTCTTTCTGGTTATCGAAGTATCCACCAGCTCCTGCCGACGACTCATGAACAGAAGCTCAACTATCAACTGGTCAGTGAGTTGTATCGAAATCAAAGCCAATCTCTGCAAAGCGGATTGGGCTGGGCAAGCTTTCCTGAACTCCCTGCGTATCAAGAGATCACGGTGACCAACTTCTTACGTTCACCAGTGTCAGAACCCATGCGTTCATTGTGGCTTGAGCCAATCAATGGTCAACAAGCCGCAATCGTGCTGCTCCAAGACATTCATGACGCGCAGCGTTTTGACGCGTGGTTAAACAGTAAAGAAACTCAGCTTTTAGGCATTAAGTATCTCAACAAAGCAGATGAAATCTCTTCACTATTTTCTGAGTATCGAGTCAAAGTACTGGAGCTATTGCTGGTAGCACTGGCTGGTATTGGGCTAGTTCTAGGTTGGCGCTATGGTCCTAAAAGAGCCATCATCATGCTGCTACCATCTATCATTGCCGGAGCTGCAGGGCTTGGCGTTACTGCTGCTGTCGGCTCAAGCATCAATCTCTTCAATCTACTCGGCCTAATTCTGATCTTAGGTATAGGTATCGATTACACCCTATTCTTTGCAGAGCAGAAGAGATCGCTTGGCACCCTACTCGCGATATCGCTCTCTGGGATTACCACTCTCCTCTCTTTTGGATTGTTATCCCTGAGCCAGACTCACGCTATTCATAGTTTTGGTGTCACGGTGCTCACGGGCATATTTGTGGCTTGGTTACTGTCTCCAATGGCGATAGGAACTGAAGGTAATCTAGCGAAAAGAAGGACAAAATAATGGTTCTACCGCATCTTAAAACGTGGCGATATACGATGAAAATCTGTGCAGCCTTTGCACTGGCTATCACTTTAAGTGCTTGTTCTCTTGGCCCACAGAATACTCGCCAAGCCATGGTCACCATTGACGAAAGCACACAAGTTGCGCTCCCTAAGCCCATACAGCTCGGCTATGAATTGACGGCGAGCCAACTGATTGCGGCGAGCTGGGGTGAAACACAACAACAGCTACCGGTACAACTGCAAGTTAATCAAAACAAGGTAGTACTCGCAGGGTTCTCCTCTTGGGGCACCCGAATTTTATCTCTTCAGTATCAAGATGATACAATCGAGACGCAGGTATTAACCGGGCTAGATGACACCCTGCCAGCACCAGAACAAGTACTGTTCAATCTCATGCTAACGCTATGGCCAATCGAGGCATGGCAAAATTCGATGAGCGACATAGGTTGGCACATTGTTGAAACAGCCAACCAGCGTGTCGTCTACGATGAGAACAACACACCGATCATCGAAATCCGCTACTTTGCGACAGATGAACAACAGAAAGTAGAGGGAGACATTGTGTTTGAACATCTCACACAGGGTTATCGCATCAATATCCAAACCCTAAGCTCAAACCTAACCACTCCAGCAACGAAGAACGAAACACTATGACGATTTACATTCATGCTTGTGGTTTTCACTCCGCTTTGGGAGCCAACCACGACGAGATTCATCAGCGCTTACAAAGCGGTGCAGGCTCTAATATGGTGGAAGCACTCGACGTGTTAAATGATGGGCAGCCAACTATCGTCGGGCGAGTTGAAGGTGAGCTTCCAAGCATCCGCGCACCTTTTGAGGCTTACAACTCGCGTAACAATCGTCTTGCCTTATCTGCGTTATCGCAAATAGAGTCAGAGATCGAGCAAGCTAAAGCCAAATATGGCCATGAGCGAATTGCCGTTGTCATAGGGACAAGTACATCCGGCATTTCAGATGGCGAACTCGCTTTCACAGAGAAGTTAGAAAATGAACAATTTCCTCAGTCATTCCACTATTCCAAACAAGAGCTCGGCAATATCAGCGAGTTCGTAAGCCACTATTACGATCTGCAAGGTCCAAACTACGCTATCTCTACCGCCTGCTCTTCAAGTGGGCGCGTGTTTTTGAGTGCTAAGAGACTACTCAACTCAGGCATGGTCGATGCTGTCATTGTTGGCGGTGTCGACACCCTATGCAAACTAACCTTAAACGGTTTTCATGGCTTAGAAGCCTTATCTACAGAGCATTGTCAGCCGTTCAGTGCTCAGCGTAAAGGTATCAATATAGGTGAGGCAGCGGCCTTCATGTTACTGAGCAAAGAGACACCGAAACAGCCATCCATCGCGCTGCTCGGTTGCGGCGATAGCTCCGACGCTCACCATATTTCAGCACCACACCCGGAGGGTAATGGTGCAGAGCAAGCAATGCTAAAAGCACTCAGTGATGCCGAGCTAAAGCCAGAACAGATTGGCTATGTCAATGCCCATGGCACAGCAACACCACTCAATGACTCCATGGAAAGCAAAGCGATCTCACGCGTCTTTCCAAACAAGGTACTAGTGAGTTCAACCAAACCACTGACAGGTCACACCCTTGGGGCAGCCAGTGCGGTAGAGGCAGCCATCGCATGGCATATCCTTAATTTCGATTTATCGCTTCCCTTACAAAAATGTCAGGATAAAGCTGAAGATATCGATATTGATTTGGTAGACTGTTGCCAAAAGCTCAAATCAAAAAACATCTTAAGCAACTCGTTTGCCTTTGGTGGAAACAACATTAGCCTGATTTTTGGTGTAGTAAATGACTAATATACCTTCGGTAGACCAACTTCTTCCCCATGATGATCCGATGATTCTTATCGACAGAGCGATCAAGATTGAAGAACAAGCGATTCACTGCCAGGTGGATATTGGTGAACACCATCTATTCTACGATTCAGAATCTCAAACTATGCCTGCTTATGTGGGCATTGAGTTTATGGCTCAGTCTGTCGCTGCATGGTCTGGGTATCATGCATTGAATCAAGGCGAGCAGCCTCCCATTGGTTTTCTTTTAGGTTCGCGTCGATACAAATCGCTTTGCGACCATTTTACTAAGGGTCAAACCTTAGATATCTATGCAGAACAATTGATGGAAGATAGCGGCATGGCGGTGTTCACAGCAAAAGTGGAGCACCAAGGTGAGTTGGTGGCTCAATGCCAACTTAATGTTTACGTGCCAACAGAACAAAAATTACAAGAAATGAAAACGAGGAGCCAGTCATGACTCGCCAAGTATTAGTCACCGGTGCCAGCAAAGGTATTGGTAAGGCCATTGCTATTCAACTTGCCAAAGATGGCTTTCACATTGCTGTTCACTATATGGGTGACAAACAGGGTGCTCAAGAGACTCTAGAGCAAATAGAATCAGAAGGAGGCTCAGGCCGTCTGATTCAGTTTGATATCAGTAACCGTGAACAATGCCGAGAGACACTTGAAGCAGATATTGCCGAGCACGGTGCTTACTACGGCGTAGTAAACAATGCGGGGATTACTCGTGACACGGCTTTTCCAGCTATGACAGAAGAAGAGTGGGATGGCGTTATCCATACCAACCTAGATAGCTTCTACAACGTACTTCACCCTTGTGTGATGCCGATGGTTCAAAAGCGCAAAGGTGGTCGAATTGTCACTCTAGCATCTGTATCTGGCATCATGGGTAACCGCGGTCAAACTAACTACAGTGCAGCGAAAGCGGGTGTTATTGGTGCAACCAAATCGCTAGCGCTAGAACTGGCAAAACGCAAAATTACCGTTAACTGTGTCGCGCCGGGTCTGATTGATACCGGTATGGTTGATGAACATGTGAAAGAGCACGCGCTACCACAAGTTCCACTACGCCGCATGGGCGAGCCGGAAGAAGTCGCAGGCTTAGTGAGCTACCTAATGTCTGATATTGCTGCTTATGTCACTCGTCAGGTGATCTCAGTAAATGGAGGTTTAGTATGACCCGCCGTGTAGTAGTAACGGGGATGTCAGGTGTTACAGCCTTTGGCAACAACTGGCAAGAAATCGAACCAAAACTAAAAGCGTGCGAGAACGCGACTCAGTACATGCCAAGCTTTGAGCAGTATGATGGCCTCAACACCAAACTCGCAGCACCGATTGACGACTTCCAACTGCCAAAGCACTACAAACGCAAGCAAGTTCGTGGCATGGGTCGTGTATCCCGCCTAGCAACGGTAGCGACCGAGAACGCTCTTGAGCAAGCTGGCTTAATTGGCCATGACGTATTAACCAACGGTGAAACTGGCATTGCTTACGGCTCTTCAACTGGCAGTACTGATGCGGTTGGTGCGTTTGGTGTCATGCTCAACGAGAAATCGACACGAGCAATTACAGCAACCACATACGTACAGATGATGCCACACACTGCTGCGGTGAACGTGGGTCTGTTCTTTGGTCTACGAGGCCGCGTGATTCCTACCAGCAGCGCATGTACGTCCGGAAGCCAAGCCATCGGTTACGCTTATGAAGCGATCAAACATGGCTACCAAACTGTGATGGTCGCTGGTGGTGGTGAAGAGCTTTGCCCAACAGAATCTGCGGTGTTCGATACCCTTTTTGCAACCAGTTTGAAAAACGACACACCAAAGAAATCGCCAAGCCCATACGACAGTGAGCGCGATGGCCTGGTAATTGGTGAAGGTGCAGGTACTCTGATCCTTGAAGAGTACGAGCATGCGGTAGCACGTGGCGCTAAGATTTATGCTGAAATAATCGGCTTTGCGAGCAACTGTGATGCCGCCCACGTGACCCAGCCTCAAATGGAAACCATGCAGATCTGTATGGAAAAAGCCCTTAAAGATGCAGACCTTGCTGCAGACAAAATTGGTTATGTTTCAGCACACGGCACCGCGACAGAGAAAGGTGACATTGCCGAGAGTAACGCGACTGCGAACATCTTTGGTGAAGTGCCTATCAGTTCACTCAAGAGTTACTTTGGTCATACGCTAGGTGCGTGTGGCGCGATTGAAGCATGGCTCAGTCTAGAGATGATGCACGGCGGTTGGTTCAGTCCAACTCTTAACCTTGAAAATGTCGATGAACAGTGCGGTAAGCTTGATTACATCACGGGGCAAGGTCGTGAACTAGATGTTGAGTATCTGATGAGCAACAACTTTGCCTTCGGTGGTATCAACACCTCTATCATCTTTAAGAAAATCTAGGTTCGATAATGAAGAATGCATTAATCCTATTCGCTGTAGCGCTACTGGCTGGTTGTAGCGCACCTAAATACTCTGGCAACGCCCTGCCAGAAGCAAATAACATTGAAAACATCACCATTGTAGAAGATACCAAGACGCGCACTGTGTTTCTTGATTCCATGCTCGACTGGTGTTTGAACAACCAAGTGAAATGTAAGGTTGTCGCAGACGGCTCTGAACACAAACCAGAAGAAGTTACACTAGACTATGTCTCTCGCTGGAGCTGGGACTTTAGAACCTTCGTTGCAGACGCAAAGATCTCAGCTTACCAAGGCCAAGAGCGCGTGGGTAACGTTGAGTTTAAAGCACCAAATAGTGCCAACTTATCTAAGTTCGGCGACGATATGGAACGCATAAAAGCGATGATGGACATCTTATTTGATAAGAAGACGGCTCAAGAAGCGACTCAAATGATTGCCGATGAGAAGCTTTAATTTTAAAAGTTTCAGTTAAATAAAAAGGGTCAGTAACCAAGTTACTGACCCTTTTTTGAATCTAACAATTGCTCAATTAAGCGTTAGCTTCACGCTCTGCGATAAACTCAAGAGCCATCTTGATGCGAGCGATAACGCGCTCTTTACCAACAAGTTCCATCACTGCATCAACAGAAGGAGACTGACCGCCACCTGTTACTGCTACGCGAAGTGGCATACCGATTTTACCCATGCCGATCTCTAGCTCTTCACATACTGCAGCAATCACACCGTCTTTGATGTTTGCTGTTGTGAACTCTTCAAGCGCTTCAACTTTAGCAAGAGCAAGCTCTAGTGGGCCTTTAGCAACACCACGTAGGTGCTTCTTAGCCGCGCCAGCTTCAAACTCAGAGAAATCTTCGTAGAAGTAACGAGATTGCTCAGCAAGTTCGATAAGAGTATTACAACGCTCACCTACTAGCTTGATCACTTCAGTGATAGCTGGGCCGTTTGCTGTATCGATCTTCTGTTCGTCTAGGTGCCATTGCAGGTATTTTGCAACGTACTCAGGCTCAGAAGTCTTGATGTAGTGGTTGTTCAACCAAAGTAGCTTTTCAGTGTTGAATGCAGACGCAGACTTGCTGATTGCATCTAGGCTGAATAGGTTAATCATCTCTTCTTGAGAGAAGATCTCTTGGTCACCGTGAGACCAACCTAAACGAACTAGGTAGTTGTTTAATGCGTTTGGTAGGTAACCTTCGTCGCGGTATTGCATTACTGATACAGCGCCGTGACGCTTAGACAGTTTCGCGCCGTCATCACCTAGGATCATTGCACAGTGAGCGAACGTTGGAACTGGCGCGCCTAGTGCTTCATAGATGTTGATTTGACGAGGTGTGTTGTTGATGTGGTCTTCACCACGAACAACGTGTGTGATACCCATGTCCCAGTCATCCACTACTACTACGAAGTTGTAAGTAGGAGCGCCGTCTGTACGACGAATGATTAGGTCATCAAGTTGGCTGTTAGCAATTTCGATGCGACCACGGATTTGGTCATCAAATACTACGCTGCCCTCTTTCGGGTTGCGGAAACGGATAACGCACGCATCACCTTCTTTTGCTGCTGCGTTCGCTGCAACAACTTTAGGGTGGTTTGCATCGTAGCGAGCCATCTCTTTGTTTGCTTCTTGCTCTGCACGAATTTCATCAAGCAGCTCTTTAGACGCGTAACATTTGTATGCTTTGTCTTCAGCAAGTAGCTTATCAACCATTTCGTTGTAACGATCAAAACGCTTAGATTGGAAGTAAGGGCCTTCGTCCCACTCCATACCCATCCATTGCATGCCCTCTAGAATTGCATCTACCGCTTCTTGAGAGTTACGCTCCAAGTCTGTGTCTTCGATACGTAGAACGAATTCACCGCCTTGGTTTTTAGCGAATAGCCAAGAGTAAAGTGCAGTACGTGCACCACCAACGTGAAGATAGCCAGTTGGGCTAGGAGCAAAACGAGTTTTAACCGTCATTTAAATACCTTGATTGTGTAGGTGATCAGTTCAGTGTCTGGTGGATAGAGCGCTACTCACCAGTCCTAAAATTTGGGCGCTATTTTATCACTCCCATCCAATTCTACAATCGGTAGTGAGCGATAAATACTCGGTTCTTAATAGAAACCTTGCCTCCAAGTTGAGTCATTATAGCAACACACGCCCACTTCCACGTTTCAGTTAGCTCTTCTCACAACATTTTAAGAAATAATGTTGACCTTACCCTTACGGGAAGGTTTATGTTTATCCATAGATGAGAATTGGAGTATCACTATGAACCATTACATGACCCCACTGAGCGGCTTAAACTGCATGGGTTGCGCGAAAAAAGTGCGTAATCTACTCGGTGACGTTGAAAATACCAACATCAACGACCTATCTCCTACTTATATTGATGTGGTTACACCTTTAAACTACCGCGAGATTTCAGAGCAAATCGGCACGCTAGGTTACTCAATTGGTCATCAATGGCACCTCTCTCTGTCTGGCTTAAGCTGTGGCAAATGCGTCAACAAGCTCACAATAGCTCTGCAAGAGCACCCGCAGATTAGCTCATTCAATGTCTCTAAAACAGAACTGACACTCACCACCCTGCTTTCTGAGGATGAGGTTATCGAGTGTGTAGAGGCAGTAGGTTATCAAGCAAGCCCGTATTCAGAAGATGCGGAAAGCGTTGAAGATAGAAAAGAAGCCAACTCAGAGAATATTCCGGTTCTGGATGCAACAGAGCAAGCGCACTCTTATCATCTAGTTTTGCAGGGGATGACCTGCGCTAGCTGCGTCTCTTCAGTCGAAAAAGCGCTTAAGTCCGTCGCTCATATCGAACAAGTCCAAGTAAACCTCGCCGAGCAAACCGCGCTCGTCTTTAGTTCAAGCAGCCGTGATCAGATAGAACAACCTCTTCTGCAAGCCGTAAAAGATGCAGGCTATCAAGCGGACTTTGTAGAAGATGCGCAAACTCAGCAAGAACAGCAGCAGCGTCAGCATGCAAAACTGCAGCGATCGTTTCTGATCAACTCGATCTCAGCACTAGCTCTGGGTGTTCCTATGATGGCATGGGGTGTATTCGGCGGTAGCATGATGATCAAAAGCACCAATGACCAGATCGGTTGGGGCTTGATGGGTTTCATCTGCTTGGTACTGCTTGCGACCTCGGGTCGACAGTTCTTTATCAATGCGTGGCAATCTTTGCAGCATAAACGAGCAACAATGGACACCTTGGTCGCGCTTGGCACTGGTGCTGCATGGTTGTATTCAATGTTGGTCGTCATCGCACCGAGCTGGTTCCCTCAAGCATCGCGCCATGTCTATTTTGAAGCGAGCGCAATGATCATCGGTCTTATCTCTTTAGGTCACTATATTGAGGCCAAAGCTAAGGCTCGCACAACTCAATCGTTGCAGGCGCTGATCAACCTACAGCCTCAACAAGCGACTGTGATTATTGATGGCAAAGAGCAGCCTATTGCCGTAGAAGCTATTGAAGTCGGTATGCAGATCCGCGTTAAACCCGGTGAAAAAATGCCGATTGATGGTGTAGTTATCTCAGGCGAATCTTATGTCGATGAGTCGATGCTTACTGGCGAACCTCTACCGAACATTAAGAAAGTTGCCGATAAGGTATCAGCGGGCACCATTAATGGTGATGGCACCCTTGTAATAGAAACGACGGGTACGGGTTCGAGCACCATGCTTGCTCGTATTATTCAGATGGTTCGCCAAGCACAGAGCACCAAACCAGCGATTGCCAAACTGGCCGACTCTATTTCCGCGGTATTTGTACCTGTTGTTGTCGCTATTGCCGCCATTGCAGCCGGTATTTGGTTTATTTTCGGTCCTGAGCCAAGCGCAAGCTATATGTTGGTTGTCTCAACCACCGTACTGATCATTGCTTGCCCATGTGCGCTTGGGTTAGCGACGCCTCTGTCAGTTACCGTAGGCGTAGGTAAAGCCGCTGAGCTTGGCATACTGATTAAAGATGCCGATGTACTGCAATCTGCAAGCAAGGTCGATGCGGTAGTTTTCGATAAAACCGGCACATTGACTGAAGGTAAACCTCAAGTACAACAAGTGTTTAGTTACGACATCAGTACAGCACACCTAATGACTCTCGCCTACTCCCTAGAAGTTGCTTCTGAGCACCCACTTGCTAAAGCGATCTGTCAGCATTCGCAGTCTTTAAACCTTGATATCCAGCCAACGTCAGAGTTTGAAAACCTACGCGGCCAAGGCATAAAAGCCAAGATTGATGATCAATTGGTGCAAGTAGGATCGCTAAGCTTTATGAAGAACCGCGGTATCCAACTTGATATCGCTATGAATGCGATTGAAGCCTGCAACAAAGCTGCGTGGACCCCTATTTTTGTCTCGCAAAACAATCAACTTAAAGGCATTATCGGCGTGTCTGACACGTTGAAAAGCGACAGCAAATTAGCGATTCAACAATTACAAGATCGTGGCGTTCGTACTGTGCTGCTTACTGGTGACAACCAATCGGTCGCTCAAGCGATTGGCGCTCAATTAGGAATTGATGATGTCATCTCCGACGTATTACCAGACCAAAAAGCGGAACATATCGTGAAGCTGCAACAGCACTATAATCAAGTTGCTATGGTTGGCGATGGTATCAATGACGCCCCTGCACTTGCTCAAGCCGATGTCGGTATCGCAATGGGCAGCGGCAGTGACGTAGCTATCGAAAGTGCTCAAATGACACTGCTTAATTCATCACCGGTTTCAGTCAGCAACGCTATTGAGTTGTCGCAAGCCACAGTGAAGAACATGAAACAAAACCTATTTGGGGCATTTGTTTACAACTCGCTAGGCATTCCAATTGCTGCGGGTGCGCTTTATCCATTTTTCGGGTTCTTATTGAGCCCAGTGGTAGCGGGAGCTGCGATGGCTCTCTCTTCCATAACCGTTGTAAGTAACGCAAACCGCTTACGACTATTTAAAACCACAGATAATAAAAACCAATAAGATTATCTTCATGAGGTACACCATGATTCGTAAAGTTCTGACTATCACAGCGCTTACTTTTATGTCTGGCCAAGCATTGGCTGCCAACGTGCTTAACCACAAGTCTCCATACTGTGGCTGCTGTACAGATTGGACCGTTCACATGCAAGAAGCTGGATTTACGGTGACAGAAAAGCTCCATGACAACATGAACGCTGTTAAACAAAAACTAGGCGTAACACCAGAGCTCGCCTCTTGCCATACAGCAGAGATCGATGGCTATGTATTTGAAGGGCATATCCCAGCAGATGACATCAAAGCTTTCTTAGAAAACCCACCACGCAACGCGGTTGGTCTTGCCGTTCCGGGCATGCCAATGGGTTCGCCGGGTATGGAATATGGCGATCAGAAAGATGAGTATTCGGTATACGCTTTCAATGAGAAAGGTCAGGTATTTGAGTACCGTCATTACAAAGGAAACTAACCTTTCCTTGCGCTAAGGCAGATCAAGCGAGCAGTCTCAGCACCTAAAACGAAAAATAGAGCCTAGTAACTGCAAACCCAAGACTTGGTATGCAAACTAGGCTCTTTGCTTTGGACAGTAAAGCAAATTTTTATAGCATCAACCGGGCTGTTGATACCAGATTTCCCTTCTACTTTCGGCTATGCAGAAGAGGCGGGCAAGACCATAATCTTGCCGCTCAAGCTCAATTAGAAGCCGTAAGAAGCACCGAATACGAATGCGTTGTTCGTTTTAGAGTCGCCATTTGCGAAATCTACACCGTTCGCTTGGCTACGGAACTCAAAGTAAGGCTGAACACCTTGACGAGTCCAAGTTGCACGTAGCTCGTGATCCATCGCTTCCGACTCAATCATGTAAACGTTGTTGTAGCTAACTGATAAGTCTTCGTTCACTGTATAACCGATGCGGTTATCCATGCGGTAGTCTGTTTTGTCATCGTTAGAAGTCGCATCAATGTGAGCACGTGTACGGTTGCTAATCGAGATACCGTTATCGAAGTTGTAGCCGATCTTTACAAGTGGACGGTATTGAATACTATCACCTGCAGAGTAAAGATGTTGGTAACCCGCAGCTACCCATAGGTTGTCAGTGATGTTGAATGACTGCTCACCACCTACAGTAATGAATGCGTTAGCTTGGCCTGTAGTCGCTGTAGTACCGCTCTCTTCAGCAGTTAGACCTTCAAGCTCACCCAGTTGGATACCATCAAACTCAGTGTAAACTGTTAAGCCACCCAGAGAATTGTCAAACGTATGACCAGCTTCTAGCGTAGAAGTCATTTTTGAACCGTGAATGCGACCGTCATCATGTAGCTGAACATTACCTGTCACGTAAGAAGAACCAGCAAAAGCGCTAGAAGCGAAAGCAAGAGATAGAGCACTTAGAGCGATAATTTTTTTCATAGTAAACTGCCTTAGTTTGATTTTTTCAGCGGCATATCTTCGGTACATCATTCACCTTCACCGCTTGAGTAATGGGTTGCCTCCCTGGCATGAAATCTATGTTGCTCGAATTAATTTGCGTTTCAAAATAAAAGAATCACCCCAGTGATCTCCCTCACCGTCAAAAAACAATAAGTTATTTTTAACTTTATTTTCAGTTACTTATAAAAAGTAAAAATAGATAAAAACCATGCGCACAATGTAAAAACCGTTTTAGATCACATTAATACGAAATCTTCAGACGATTTTGAATCGCTCTATCACACTGATTTGAGACTTTTTTATAACAGACTTATTTTTTATCGAAAATAATGAGATCTCCATCACCATGGTTATGGATCAGACCAAAAGCATAATGTTCAAGGAATAATCGAACCTCACAGCCTAGCTTTAAGCTTCCGGTTCAACCAGTAACAAAAAAAGCTCCCTATAAGAAGGGAGCTTTGTTATTTAACTGAATTATCTTTTTACTTTACCATGGTCACTCGACTTGCTCGTTCACCACTTTCCGAGATAGAGCGGATGTACACTTCACCTTCAACACTTGGTCGCTGGTTATCGTCGTACGTTAGCCAGGTTTCACCGTCTGCAGAGTATTGCAGTTCTACACCTGGGAACTGAACGTTCATCGCCAGTTTACCTGACTCGATTTTTGCACCCGGAACTGGTAGGCGGTAATCAATGCCCGCTTTTTCTAACTTAGCCAGTTCACGTTGGCCCAATACGTTCGCAAAGCGGTTGTAGTCTTGGTTTAGCGCAGCTTTGTCTACCAGGTTAGAGCTTTGCGAGTATTCAACACCCACTTTGTAGTCGTTTTCCCAATCAGCACGGTGCCATGCACGCTCAGCGGCTGCTAGTACGCGAGGGAATACCATGTACTCATATTGCTCATCGTTGCGTACTGTCTCAGACCAAAGCTGTGCTGATAGGCCATAGAATGGTTTCGCTTCGATTTCACCTTTACCAGTAAAGCCGTTACCGTCTCGGTCTACAGAGGTCTCTGCGTTCTGAGGCATGTTCTCTGGCGCAAAACCGAACATCTTACGCGTATCTGTTGAACGCGTTGCCCAGTAATAACCACGCTCTTTTGCATCGACTTCGTATGGCATGTCCATGTAGACGTAATCTGGGTTGGAAACGATCACGTCATAACCTTTCTTAGACCACTCGTATACAGATGATGTACCGCCCCAATATAGAACGTCCCAGAAGTTCACGCGGGTGTTTTCGGTAGCAAACGCCTTTTCACCTTCGCTGTATTTCAGGCCATCTTGCCAAGCTTGGAAATTTGGAATGCCCTTCTCCGCAACAATCTTCGACACTTCTTCAGCGAAGTGGCTTGGTAAGTGACCAAAGTCGCTCACTGTACCGTCAGCAATCAGAGTCTGACATTGCGGAGACTGTGCGAATGGCTTGTCCTGTTTAGACAAATCGATGTTACCCTTCCAACTCACTTTATCTTCTGCGTTGATATCTTGCAGACCTGCACCAAGCTTAATGTTCTTGGCTTCATCACCACCGAAGTGCCATGTGGTTAACGGTGTGCCAGCTTCTTGGTGCATTGCCGCAACCTCTGAAATCACCTTATCAACAAAGCGAGTTGAAGATTCCATACATGGGTTGATGAAACTCTGCTTGTTGTAAAACTGAACTGTGGTTACGTTCGATGTATCTTGAGGGTCCATCAAACGGTATTCGTTCGCTTCTGCTTCTTTACCTTCTTCCATCAAGCGGTCGTAACGCGCTTCCATTGATACCACTGCTGCACGAGCGTGTGCTGGCATATCGATTTCAGGAATCACTTCAATGTTACGAGCTTTCGCGTACTTTAAGATATCCACGTAGTCTGCTTTGCTGAAGAAGCCAGAGCCAAAGTTATCCGTGGTTGAACCAGAACCAAGCTGAGGCAGTAAACAGCTTTTCTCGTCCAAATCAAAACAACGGTTAGCGCCCACTTCTGTCAGCTCAGGCAGACCCGGGATTTCCAAACGCCAGCCTTCATCATCGGTTAGGTGAAGGTGTAGTTTGTTCATCTTGTACGCCGCCATTTGATCTAGCGTAGCAAGAATTGCGTCTTTAGAGTGGAAGTTACGAGCCACATCCACCATCACACCACGGTAATCAAAGCGCGGTGCATCTTGAATAGAAAGCAGTGGTAAAGATTCAACGTTCTGGCTGTCTATTAGGCCAAAAATAGACTGAACCGCGTAGAAAGCACCCGTTTTGTCGAATGCTGTAATCGCAATTCCCTCTTTCGAGATGCTCAAGTCATAAGCACCAGACTTCGCTAAATCACCCTTAAATTGAGTAGGAACAACAGCAACACTTACAGGAAGGTCGCCACTCACATCTAGGTTTACCACATCTGCACGAGCTTCTAATGCCGCAAATTGTTCAGCATCAAAAGCGTCTTTTGGTAGAGCAATGCCACCAGCAATGTCGACCTTACCTTCTACAACCTTTACAGACATCGGTGTAGGCAATAGCGTCGTTGAAACATCTTGAGCGACAAGATCTGCGTTCTTTTCAAAGCGCGTCACCGCAGTCGCCATTACATTGTTGTCATCGGGAGTACGTTTTAGGTTATTGCCTTCAAGGCCAGTCACGAAAGACGCAACATCTTCAGTGTTAAGAGAAGCGATCATTTTTGGTTCGGCGTTTGGCGCGGTTACAAAAGCACCCGGCATAAAGTCAGTTTCAAATAGCTGCCAGTATTCGCCAACCAGTGGAAGGACAACTTCTTCGCCCGCTGCAAAGCCATCAAACTGATCTGTAGGTTCTAGTTTATGTAGATCACCCGTTACACGAGTAATTTTGAACTGCTCATTATCAACATCTAGGATTAAACGAATGCTGTGGAAGTAGATAACCCAGTCTTTAGAGTCAACCGCTTCACCTTGGTTAACCAGCGTCATGTTTACCTTATTACAAGATGCCCATTCAGCGCCTAAATCTTGACATGCAAGGCCTTCATTCGCGCCATGATTTGTCAGCACCTCATATTGAACATCAAGATTGTCTGCCAACGTATTTACGACTTGTTGCTCTGTCGATTGTGTAGCAGCACACCCTGATAGACCGGCCAAAACTGCGACTGATAGTAAGTTTCTCTTCAACATCGTATTCACCCATAAGTTAAAATTGAGTGGAAGCAAATAAGTGCGCCTCCAAAAGATGAATTCACTATATGACGTTATTTTTCGCCGTGAATTAAATCAGGGCAAGAAAGTGATCGACTTCAAACACGGGCAGAGGATAAAAAATATAAAAACTTTAAAATCATAAACTTACAAAAATCGAACAATCCGTCATTTTTATTTTGACGTAAATATTGGGAATCACTTCACAGATTCTAGGTCAAAATTGATAGATTACTCACCGCATTTCACTGTGGTATTTTTAAAGTCAAATCAATGAGCGAATTTTTTATCGCTATAACGTGATTAATCTCTAATAAAATTACGTTAAAAACCAACGTCAAAATGGATTTTAACGAGCGACTACAATGAATTAAGGAGCCAATGTGCGCCAAATACTCAGCTTTATTGTTCTATTCTGTACAGCGTGCTCAACAGCCATGGCTGAGCCTCTGTTTTGGCAGGCGAAAAAAGGTCAACTTGAATTCATCATCTTTGGTTCTGTGCATGCTGGAGATAAATCTATGTATCCACTTCCTGAGCCAATCAATGATGCGCTTAAGCGTAGTGATGGGCTTATCTTGGAGGCTGACCTCAAACAATCCGCAGGCTTAAAGTACCCTTCAACGACAATAACAACCGCTGACGTGCTCGATGGCAACCAAGAGGCACAGTTTAAACAGATCGCCAAGTCCCTCAACTTGCCTCATCAACAGTTATTACTCTCACCACCTTGGGCTTCAGCGCTAACAGTGCAAATGAAGCAGTTTGAACAGTTAGGTTATCTACCGCAGTTTGGTATCGACGTTCATATTGCTGCTCTTGCAGAAAAGCTTGATAAACCACTCATCACTTTAGAGTCACTGCAGTTTCAGATTGATTTGATTGCTCAAGGTAAAGAAGGCGGCAAAGACCTATTACTAAGCTCCATTGAAGAGTTCGATGAAACAGGCAAAGCAACCCACTGCTTAATCGATAGCTGGAAAGCTGGAGACAAGAAAAATCTAGAGCACATCGCCGAACTGGCCGCTATGTCGCCAGAGTTAAACGCAGCGTTTCTTACCGATCGCAATCACGACTGGGCTAATAAGCTGAGCAATAAAAATTGGAAGTTAGAACAAGATGCAACGTATTTAGTTGTGGTTGGCGCGATGCACCTCATCGGCGAGCAAAACCTTATCGAATTGTTAGAAAAACGCGGTTTTGAAGTCGTTCAACTATCGAAGAGCAAACAAGCACAATGTGATGTGGAATAGCGGTTATGGTGTCGATTCACTCAACCATGACCTTTTGATTATAAAATCATTACCTGATTGACCCAATCCTCACAATCAATAGCACCGCCGTGGTGCTATTATATTTCGCTCGATTTAGACAAGGCGTAACGTCAATGAAATCCATTTTCCTAAAAACTACATTGAGTCTTTTTATTTTTCTACCGGTGATCGTCTCCGCCAAAGAGACTTGTCATATTGAACAGTTTCAACCTGTAGACATTCAACCGGAGATCAGTGGTGGTGTATTAGATAAAGAGAGTGGCCAACTTCTTATCACTCAAAAACCACCAATGCGCTGCGCGACTGTGACCTTCTCTACATCAACTACGCGAAATCGCATTGCCGATCAGATGAGCAACCATTTTGAAGCGACCTACTTCGACAACCAAATGAGTAACTCGCACTCTATCACGTTCGACGAAGATGCGGTTAAAGCTGGTTATATTCGTGTTGGTCCGAATAACCCAGTCGATGCTTATGTCTGCTTTGAGACATCAGAAACGCCGATTAAAGACATCACATGCGATGTAAAATAGTGCGCATGATTAGAAAAGAATTATGTGAAGGGTTGGCCTGCTAGGTCAGCCCTTTTCTTTATGCAATGGAAGGAGATTCCCTACTCGCTCCTTCGTCACTCTAGGGAATGACGTATAACTAGAAAGCTATAAGATTTCAAATGCAAAAAAGCCGTAGCATTCCTGCTACGGCTTTCTTTAATGTGGTCGGTGAAGAGGGATTCGAACCCCCGACCCTCTGGTCCCAAACCAGATGCGCTACCAAGCTGCGCTATTCACCGAGATATCTAACTGGCTCATTGCCTGTCGATGGAGCGTATAATACGGAATCTGAGTTTATCCGCAAGCGCTTTTTTCATTATTTCCTTCAATATTATACCGTTCGAACAAAAGACAACCAAGCACGATGAGAATGTGACCAAATACACACACTCGCCAACAAAGATTTAACTTATGCAACAGGATTGATCCAGATCAGTAAAACGATAGGTTCAGTTAATAGAATTATACGTGTCACATAACTTTGAGGTATACACATGGACTTTTGGCTAGATCTCCTATTTGGTAATGCAGTGGGACTATCTTCAATGATAGTAATCTTCGGGGCTCTTGGTCTCATGATGTTTTATGGAGGCTTCTTCATTTACAAGGTTATGACCGACAAATCTCCTCACTAGAGTCGCCAAGCCTTAATCACCAACCTGTTTAAGTTGGGACTTAAAGATGCTTTGCACCGGAGCTGACTAATATTGTCTGCTCCGGTTTTTTCGTTTTTGAACCACCCCATAACTTAGGTATACTTTCTTTATCCCTCTCCAACTTGAGATAACCACTATGTCTCATGATGACGACCTAGATCTATTCCAACAAATGATGGGCGACGTTAAGCGTATTGACCAAGATACCGCGGAGCATCAAAAAGTTCACCGAGTCACCGAATCTCACCTTGCTAAGCGCGAAGCGGCAATGTGGCTCTCTGACGATGAAAAAGATTACCTATCTTTAGACTACTCTCCGATGTTGAAACCTGAAGATATCGTGGAGTACAAAAAAGATGGTGTGCAAGATGGCGTATACAAAAAGCTGCGCTTAGGAAAGTACCCAATTCAAGCCAAGCTCGACCTGCACCGAAAAACGCTTAAAGATGCACGTAACGAGATCCTCTCTTTCTTGCGTCAATGTCTACGTATGGATATTCGTACCGTGATTATTGTTCACGGCAAGGGCGAGCGCTCCAACCCACCAGCGATGATGAAAAGTTACGTTGCGAACTGGTTATCGCAGATTAATGACGTGCAATGTGTTCACTCTGCGCAGCAGTTCCATGGCGGCACGGGCGCGGTGTATGTGATGCTAAGAAAAAGTGACGATAAAAAGTTAGAAAACCGAGAAAGACATCAAAAGCGCATGAGTTAGCTCAGAAAATTTAATTCGTGCTCAAGCTCACACTAGATGCTAAAATTATGCGCAGTTAAAGATACATACTCAGAAAGCAACTACTCGGTAGTTGCTTTTTGTTTACCTATATTCCGTTGTGAAACGCTAAGAGAAAATCATGTCACAAGAATCCCAAGCGAAACGCCTCAATAAATACATCAGTGAAACTGGCTTTTGCTCACGCCGTGAAGCCGACAAGCTGATTGATGCCGGCCGTGTCACCATCAATGGTAAAACACCAGAAATGGGCACAAAAGTCCTACCCGGAGATGACGTAGAGATTGATGGCAAACCTGTTCGCTCAAAAGAGAAGCCCATCTATATCGCTCTAAACAAGCCAACCGGTATCACTTGTACTACTGAACGTGATATCCCAGGGAACATTGTCGACTTTGTTGGCCACCATAAACGTATTTTCCCAATTGGTCGTCTTGATAAACCTTCAGACGGTTTGATTTTCCTGACCAACGACGGCGATATCGTCAATAAGATCCTTCGTGCAGGCAACAACCACGAGAAAGAGTACGTAGTTCGTGTTGATAAACCCATCACAGGCGAATTCTTGAAGAAAATGGCATCTGGCGTACCAATCCTAGACACCGTGACTCTGCCATGTAAGGTGGAAAAAGAGACCAAATTCTCTTTCCGTATCACCCTAACGCAGGGCTTGAACCGTCAGATTCGTCGTATGTGTGAAGCCTTAGGTTACGAGGTATTCAAGCTACGTCGTGTGCGTATCATGAACATCTCACTTGATGGTATCCCTAATGGTAAATGGCGTTATCTAAGTGACGACGAGATCGCTGAAATCTTAGCAATGTGTGAAGGTTCAGTGAGCACAGAAGAAGCGTCGAAACTGAATGCTAAAGGTCAACGCATTCGTAAAGCAACCGATGCGAAACTGTTTGATAGCCGAGAAGAGAACCAAGGCTCTAGAGCGCGTCGCAATCAGAAAGAGAACCGCCCACGCACATTCAAAGGTAATAATGCCGATGAATTCCGTCATGCGCCAAACTCTAAGCGCGGTAAACGTCCATCTAACGGTGACGACCAGCAACGTGGTGAGCGTCAACGTACGAATCGCCAAGACCAAGAGCGTAATAATAGCCGTGGTAAAGCGCCTTCTCGTCCTCATAGCAAGCCGACAAACGCTCGCAGACAAGAGACAAACCAAGCGCCGAAGAAACGCGTTGGCGGCACATTAAGCTTGAAGAAGTAGCAAGCTGAATAGTAAAAATGCCCACTAACTCTAGTGGGCATTTTTGTATTCGAAGAGAGTATGTTGAATCGCCTACAGACACAAATCAACAAATTGAGCTCGAGTCAGTTTGGCAAGGTCGCTTGGCGCCAACTCAATCTCTAAACCTCGTTTCCCCGCACTGACACAGATAGTTTCTTGAGGCTCTGCACTGGAATGGATGAAGGTTGGTAGCGCCTTCTTTTGACCAAGAGGGCTAATTCCACCAACAACATAGCCTGTTGTCTTCTGCGCAATCTCTGGATTGGCCATCTCGGCTTTTTTACCTTTGGCCGCTTTTGCAGCCAATTTCAGGTTCAGCTTCTGGTCCACTGGAATCACGGCGACTGCGAGATCTTTGGCAACACCATTCAAGCAGAAAAGCAGTGTTTTAAAGACTTTTTTTGGGTCTTGACCCAACGCTTCCACAGCCTCTAACCCATAGCTGTCATGACTTGGATCGTGGTCATACTGGTGGATGGCATGAGTAACTTTTTTCTTCTTTGCAAGATTGATGGCCGGTGTCATGGTTTTTCCAAATATCAGATAAACAAAAAGCGATGCCGAAGCATCGCTTTAGTTAAAATTATCAGGCGCTGAGAGTCAATCTAAACTCTCGATTTACCTAATTATTTGTAAACCATTTCACCAGATGGTGCGTACGCGTTTACGTCTACTGGGCTGTTTGCTTCTAGGTACTCTTTCAGTACTTCAGCGTCAACAAAACCAGTGTTTACGTAACCTGGGTGACCCGTTAGTTTAGGGTAACCGTCACCGCCCGCAGCGTTGAAGCTTGGTACAGTGAAGCGGTACGTTTCGTCTAGACGAAGTTGCTTACCACCGATGAATACGTTAGAAACCTTGCCGTTTTCTACTGTCATTGAGATACCAGCGAACTGAGCGTAAGCACCAGAATCAATTGGTTTCGTTGCAACAACATTTAGGTAATCCAGTACTTCAGCACCAGTCATGTCAGTGTAAGTTAGGATGTTTGCAAATGGTTGAACCGTTAGTACGTCTTTGTACGTTACTTCACCCGCTTCGATAGAGTCACGAACACCACCAGAGTTCATCACGGCGAAGTCAGCTTTAGCACGCTCCATGTGAGATGTTGCGATCAGACGACCAAGGTTTGTTTGTTGGAAACGAACAACGTTACGGTCACCTTCAAGCTTGCCATTTGTTTCAGCAATCTTAACTTCAAGCTGTGCTTGGCCTTGTTCTTGGAACGGACGTAGGAACTCTAGTAGTTCTGGATCTTGCGCAATCTCATCTTGGATAAGAACACGTTGTTTCTTACCGTCGATCTTAACCTTCTTCTTCAGGTTAACTGGGATCAGGTCGTAGCTTACCATCTCTAGTTCGCCGTTACGGAATTCGTAATCAGCACGGCCTACGTATTTACCCCACTCGTGAGCTTGAACGATGTAAGTACCGTTTTGTACGTCTGGCTTACACTCGTCACCTGGCTTGAAGTTTTTCTTCGCCACGTTCGGGCCTTCCATACATACAGGCTCTTGAGAGTGACCACCAACGATCATGTCTAGGTCACCTTCGTTTAGGTAGCGAGCTAGAGCAACGTCACCCGGTGCGTTAACACCACGTTGACCGTTTTCGTAGTGACCCATGTGAGTTACTGCGAAGATAAGATCCGGTTTTTCTGTCTCTTTAAGCTCAGCAATCAGCTCTTTCGCTTCTTCTTTCGGGTCACGGAAGTCGATGCCAGCGATGAACTCAGGGTTACCGATCTTAGCTGTATCTTCTGTCGTTAGACCAATAACAGCGATCTTAATACCTTGCTTTTCAAACATTTCGTAAGCTTGGAACTTGCGCTCACCTGTCGCTTTATCGTAGATGTTTGCAGATAGCATTGGGAAGTTTGCCCAATCGATCTGTTTAGCTAGCACGTCTAGAGAGTTATCAAACTCATGGTTACCCAATGCCATTGCATCGTAACCGATCTTGTTCATGCCTTTGAAATCTGGTTCAGCATCTTGTAGGTCTGACTCTGGAACACCAGTGTTGATGTCACCACCAGATAGAAGCAGCACGCTACCACCTTCTGCACGAATCTCTTCACGAAGCTCGTCGATTAGAGTCTTACGAGCGGCCATGCCGTACTCACCGTATTTATTCTGCCAGAAGCGACCGTGGTGGTCGTTAGTGTGCAGAACAGTTAGCTTGTAAGTTTTATCGTTTTCCCACTCTTGAGCTGGTTGAGATGCACAACCTGCAAGAGTTGCTAGGATCGCAGCACTGAGTGCTGTCTTTAGAATAAGGCGTTGCTTCATTGTCATACCTTTGAACTTTTTAGGGGAATCCACTGCTTTAAAATCATCCAGATTAAACGGACGCTTGTTTGGCAAACGTCGTTAAAGGATAGTAAAACTTGAAGTAGTTTAAATTAAGAAGGTAAACCTAACAGAGTGATTTCATATTTATGTAGGATAGATCACCTTAATCAGCTTTCGATTGTGTAACAAACAAACAAAGTTGCATTTCAGTCAATAAGTGATCACAGGCAAACGTTTTCATGCGTTTTCGAGCCATTTGTGATATTGATTAACCAATCAACAAGTTAAGGTAACTTAAGTCAAATTTATAATTATTATCAAACACTTATTGTTACGATATAACATATCAACCCTCTTCATTTCAGCGTGAATAACGAAAGTTTCTCTATACAATCATACAAACCATAGATACAAAAAAAGCCGGCTCAATGCCGGCTTTTTGTTCTTTAATTACGACTATTTGATGTCGATATGATCGAAACCTTTGATCAAATCATCAAGTGCTTTCATTTGTGCTAAGAACGGCTCTAGCTTATCCAATGGAAGTGCCGAAGGACCATCACAACGTGCTTGATCTGGGTTCGGGTGCGCTTCAATAAATAGACCAGCGATACCTGTCGCTAAACCTGCTTTTGCAAGTTCAACAGTCTGCTCGCGACGACCGCCTGATGCCGCACCTGAAGGGTCACGCATCTGCAGTGAGTGAGTCACATCAAAGATGATTGGGCTACCGTTTGATGCTTTTTTCATTACACCAAAGCCAAGCATATCGACAACCAAATTGTCGTAACCCATGCACGAGCCACGCTCACAAAGGATGATGTTTTCGTTACCACACTCAGCAAACTTATCAACGATGTTACCAACTTGACCAGGGCTCATGAACTGAGGTTTCTTCACGTTGATTACAGCGCCTGTCTTAGCCATCGCTTCAACTAGGTCAGTTTGACGAGCTAGGAACGCAGGAAGCTGAATCACATCAACGACGTCTGCTACTGGTTGTGCTTGAGCTTCAGTATGAACATCCGTGATGATTTTCACGCCGAACGTGTCTTTCAGCTCTTGGAAAATCTTAAGACCTTCTTCCATGCCTGGACCACGGTATGAGTGTACAGAGCTGCGGTTCGCTTTATCAAAAGACGCCTTAAATACGTAAGGGATACCAAGCTTCTCAGTCACTTTTACGTAATGTTCACAGATCTGCATCGCTAGATCGCGAGACTCAAGAACATTCATACCTGCAAATAGCGTAAATGGCTTGTCGTTTGCAATTGGCATATCGCCAATGTGAACTGTTTTCTGTTCCATCATATTCTCTCTAGATAATTATTAATTAGTGAACCACAACGACTTTTTCGTTCATCGCGTTCACTTGAGATTTAAGTAACTCAGACGCTGGGTCATCTGGGCATTGGTCAATAAAATACTGATAATCAGTCGCTGCGATTTGGTGACAATCAAGTTGCTGATAGATAAAACCACGATCGCGAATTTCATACGGGTCATCTGGCACAAAAGTCAGCGCCAAGTCGGTACACTTCAGTGCAAGAGTATAGCGCTCTTCTCGCAGCAACGCGCTTTTCAACAGCGCTAACCACTTACCGATAATAGTTGGGTGATCAGCAACTTCAAGATGTTCGCTTTTCACTTCAGCAAGCGGGCCATCATGACCAATCAACCAAGCGCGCAGAGTTTGCTGCCCAACATACTCACCATTGTAAGGGTTGATGTAGACAGGGGCTTGATCGTACCAAGTGACCTTGAGTAGGAACTGCGTTGGAAAAGAGACACCATCAACAGGGAAACCCAACTTACGTCCTAGGTACAAAAAGATAGCACCTAAACTTACAGGCACGCCCTTCTTGCGCTCTAACACCTTATCAATAAACGCATTATCTGAAGAGAAATACGCCTCTTTATCTCCAGCAAAACCCCACTCATAAAAGAAAAGGCGAATAAAAGATTCAAACTTTTGCTGTTCGTCTGTCTCATGCACCAATGCTTGCTCAGCATCACTCAGCAGTCGAGCCAGTTCTAGCTCTGCCCACTTGTCTTGAGTCTCAGGGTTTACCGCTTTATTTAAGATCAAAGCACCTTCCACCAGCTCTAACTGGTCAAAGTCTTCGTCAAAAAATTCGTACATAGATAATTAACCGAAATACTAAGATAACTAACCTAAACAGGGAGATAATTAGCCGAAGAATGTTGGAACTTTAGTCACAGCAATCTTACCTGCCATTGCCAACCAGCCTAAAGCGCCGAAAAACGAAAAGGTTCTAAGCAACTTGTTTTTACCGAACTTAAGCGCAAAGAAGCCCAGTGCGATGTATGCCATAACGCAAGTCAGTTTCTCTGTTAACCAAGGCGCTGCCGGTGTGAATGGAATAAAACCAGTAATAAAGATCAGACCAATACCAGACAACAGCAGTAGTGAGTCGTTGATATGTGGGAAGCGCTGCAAGAATGGATGCTTAAGCATTGGAGAATTTGCCATCATAAGCGCGTAGCGAACTGACAGTAGTAGAGCACTAAGCCCAACCGTCAATAAGTGAAAATGTTTTAAACCTTCGTACATGATATCCCTTTAATTTCTTTTATTGGCGTTTTATCTAACACCGACACTAAGGTAGATAGCGTCCCAAAGTGACTCTATCATTGCCGCCATAGTCTTTTTCTGTCATGACGTCTAAATAACCCAAGGCCTGCATGATCTCCCGAACCGCATCTCCTTGATCGTAACCGTGCTCAAATGCCAACCAACCATCTGCTTCTAGATAGTGGCGAGCATTGTCGGCAATATGCTTGATGTCAGCTAACCCTTTCTCTTCCGCAACCAGCGCTGTGATAGGTTCGAAACGCACATCCCCTTGAAACAGATGTGGATCATCTTTCTCGATGTAAGGTGGATTCGATACTATCAATGAAAAGCGACTGTTTTCAGGCAACGGCTCAAACCAACTGCCATTTAAAAAAATGGTGTTGGTAATGTTAAGGCGTTCCGCATTCTCGCTAGCGAGTTGTTGCGCTTCAGGACGCAGGTCAATCCCAGTCACATTGCGATTAGGCATCTCAGAAGCGAGTGCCAATGCAATCGCCCCTGTCCCTGTACCCAAATCGAGGATGCCACCTGTCTTACCGAATGTTTTATCCAACGCAACTTCAACCAAACGCTCTGTGTCAGGTCGAGGAATCAAGGTTGAAGGAGAAACTTTCAAAGGTAACGACCAAAACTCTCGCTCACCGACAATATACGCGACTGGTTCTCCGGTGAGCCTGCGCGTTAGCAGTTCATTGAAATGCTGTTCTTGTTCGAGAGTCAGATGTTTTTCTGGCCAGGTAAGAAGGTAGGAACGAGGTTTATCAAGCGTGTGGCAAAGCAGCACAGCGGCATCAATAGAGGGCGAAGTATTCTCGCCCTCTTGAAGCTGTACGATTGCTGCTTTTAATGCACTTTCAACCGTATAGGCAGATTGCATAGGGTTTAGTTGTTCTCAGCTAGCGCAGCAAGTTGGTCAGCTTGGTGCTCTTGCAGTACTGGATCAACCAGGCTTTGTAGGTCGCCTTCTAGCACTTCGTTCAGACGGTAAAGTGTTAGGTTGATACGGTGATCAGAAACACGACCTTGTGGGTAGTTGTAAGTACGGATACGGTCACTACGGTCACCCGAGCCTAGTAGGTTACGACGCGTGTCTGATACTTCGGCAGCGCGACGCTCTTCTTCAGCTTGTACAATACGCGCAGCAAGAACGGCCATCGCTTTCGCTTTGTTTTTGTGTTGAGAACGCTCGTCCTGACACTCTACTACTGTACCTGTTGGTAAGTGAGTAATACGGATTGCAGAGTCCGTGGTGTTAACGTGCTGACCACCCGCGCCCGATGCACGGAAGGTATCAATTTTCAGGTCTGCCGCTTTGATTTCTGGAAGATCCGCTTCTGGGATTTCTGGCATAACAGCAACAGTACATGCAGAAGTATGAACACGACCTTGAGATTCAGTCTCTGGTACACGCTGAACACGGTGACCGCCTGACTCAAATTTCATCACGCCGTAAACGCCTTCACCGCTTACTTTAGCGATCATCTCTTTGTAGCCGCCTTGCTCTGAGTCATTGCTGCTCATCACTTCAACGCGCCAGCCTTTCTTCTCAGCAAACTTAGAGTACATACGGAACAGGTTACCCGCGAAGATACCCGCTTCGTCACCACCGGCACCGGCACGGATCTCTAGGAAACAGTTACGCTCGTCGTTTGGATCTTTTGGTAGCAGTAGGATTTGAAGCTCATCAGTCAGGCGCTCAATCGCCTCTTTCGCTTCTTTAATCTCTTCCTGCGCCATTTCACGCATCTCTTCGTCGTCTTCTTGTGCCATATCTTCGGCAGCTTCTAGATCATCTTGCGCTTGCTGGTAAGCTTGGAAGCACTTAGTCACTTCTTCTAACTGAGAGTACTCTTTCGATAGTGCACGGAATTTGTTTTGATCACCGATCACATCTGGATCACCAAGCAGGTGTTGAACTTCTTCGTAGCGTTCAACAAGTGTTTCAAGCTTTACTAGAATCGAGGCTTTCATATTCGTCTTATCTTTTTGGAGGTCTAAATTTATTGAGGGTCTTCTAAGCCCAAACTCTGTCTAATGACCGTTAATTTCGCAGGTTCTCCTTGCTCAGCTGCACTTTGTAGTGCGCGTGTTGGAGCATGGATCAATTTGTTTGTGAGCTTATTACTCAGCTCAAGTAAGACTTTCTCAGGATCACCGCCCGCAGCCAGTGACTGTAAACTCTTACTTAATAATTCTTCTCTGATTTCATTCGCTGACTTTCGATACTCACGAATGCTATCCACAGCTTGTAAAGAACGCATCCAGCTCATAAAGGCGGCGCTCTCTTCACTTACAATCGCTTCAGCCTGAATCGCTTCAACCTTGCGTTGTTCTATATTGCCATCAACAATCGATTGCAAGTCATCAACCGTGTATAGGTAAGCATCATTAAGATCGCCCACTTCTGCTTCGACATCACGAGGTACCGCAATATCAACCAGTAGCATAGGTTGATGTTTTCTCTGCTTAAGTGCGGTCTCAACCATACCTTTACCGATAATCGGCAGAGGACTCGCTGTTGAGCTGATCACAATGTCCGCTTTATTAAGGTGTTCTGGAATCTCATTCAAGCTGATCACCTCAGCAC
Source organism: Vibrio sp. R11-SG3-ISO9 (assembly GCF_059834255.1). Classification (NCBI taxonomy): domain Bacteria; kingdom Pseudomonadati; phylum Pseudomonadota; class Gammaproteobacteria; order Vibrionales; family Vibrionaceae; genus Vibrio; species Vibrio sp. R11-SG3-ISO9. The sequence continues at coordinate 23,638 of NZ_JCBDGU010000053.1, read as the reverse complement.
CAAACTCTTCAGCTAAACCTAAAGCACGCTCACGAGTTCGGTTAGCCACGATCATTTTAGTACAGCCATTAGCAGAAAGGTGTTTTGCTACCAACTCGATGGTTTCACCAGCACCTACTAGCAGTACCGTTGAGTCTTCAATCGACTCAAAGATGTGCTTCGCCAATGTACAGGCTGCGTAAGCAACAGAAACGGCACTACCACCAATTTCAGTCTCAGTACGAACACGCTTAGCAACAGAGAATGACTTTTGGAACAGCTTCTCCATCGACGCATCAACGGCTTTCTGCTCACGCGAATCAGAATACGCTTGTTTTACCTGTCCGAGAATTTGAGGCTCACCCAATACTAAAGAGTCTAAGCCACATGCAACACGCATTAGGTGTTTAATTGCCGCTTGCTCTTCATGGATATAAAGGCTGGGTTTAAGCTCTTCTGGGCTAACGTCATGAAATACTGATAACCATTCAATCAGCTTATTCTTAGCCGCACTCTTAACGTCACAATACACTTCTGTTCGGTTACAAGTGGACAGTATGACACTTCCATTCACGTGTGCATTTGCGTTAAGTTGCCTTAGTGCATCAGATAATTTATCTGGACCAAACGCTACTTTTTCTCGCAATTCAACCGACGCTGTATTGTGATTGATACCTACGGCAAGCAAAGACATGTATCAGAAGTTCTCGATCAGGGTTTAAAAACAGGATGCCGAATTTTACTTGATGCATGGCTCTATTTAAAGGGTAAGCAGTATTTGTTTTCCTGAGTTCGTGAATTCAATGCTATAGTTGAAGCGTTTTTTCGATATTATTGAATAAGTTGTGAGCAAACATGGATAGATTTCGTAAAATTGCCTCTTTAATTTTTTTCTGTCTGATCGTAGCAGGTTGTGTTTCTGTACCCGAACAACCGACCAGTGTGGAGTGGCAAGCACATCAGCGACAACTTCAAGAGATCCAATATTATCAAGCAACAGGCAAGCTCGCTTACATCTCTCCCGAAGAGCGCCAAAGCCTCAATTTTTTATGGAAACACTCTCCAAACTTCAGTCAATTACGATTGACCACGTTCTTAGGCCAAACAGCACTTAACCTCACAATCAACGAGTACGGCGCTAAAGTCGTTACTTATGATGATCAAGTATTTACCCATAGAAGTGCATCTAAACTGGTTAAACAGCTAACTGGGCTGACGATCCCCGTTGATCATCTACCACAATGGCTACTCGGTAACCCTGATGAAGCAGACACCTACTTATTGAACGCCAACAATACAGTAGAAGCGCTTTCTAAGCAGATCGATGGCAAAGCTTGGCAGCTCACCTTTGACCGCTATCGCGATGTCACTTTAAGCCAAGATATCGATAGCCAAAACGATACCGTTGAAAAGGTACTGCCTCTTCCAACACGACTCTCATTTAAACAAGATGAAAATAAGATCAACATTGTGGTCTCTAAATGGACACTCGATAAATGATTTCGACACAAACTCATTGGCCGTCACCGGCTAAACTGAACCTTTTTCTCTACATTACTGGTCGTCGTGACAACGGCTATCATGAATTGCAAACCCTGTTTCAATTTGTCGACTTCGGTGATGAACTCAGTATCACCGCTCACCAGCGCTCAAACCAAATCACTATTTCACCTCAAATTCCAGGTGTCGCTACCGAAGATAACCTAATCTGGAAAGCCGCTACCGCCCTTCAGCAGTATGCCAATACCAACTTCGGCGCTGATATTGAACTCAAGAAAGTTCTACCTATGGGTGGCGGTATTGGTGGTGGTTCATCGAATGCAGCAACTGTGTTAGTCGCATTAAACTACCTGTGGCAACTCGGACTTTCTGATGATCAATTAGCAGAGATCGGCTTAAAGCTGGGGGCGGACGTCCCTGTATTCGTTCGTGGCTTCTCTGCTTTTGCTGAGGGTGTGGGTGAACAGTTACATCCAGCTACCCCTGAAGAGAAGTGGTATTTAGTGGTTAAGCCTCAAGTGAGCATAGCAACCGTGGACATATTCACACATCCAGAATTAACCAGAAATACGCCGAAGCGAGAGCTAGCAACGCTTCTAGAGCAAGAATACGTAAACGATTGCGAAAAAATTGTACGAATGCTGTACCCAGAGGTTGATAAGCAACTTTCATGGCTGCTACAATATGCGCCGTCGAGATTGACCGGCACCGGTTCTTGCGTTTTTGCTGAATTTTCGAGCAAAAACGAAGCAGAATCTGTACTGGCAAAACTGCCTGACAACGTCTCTGCATTTATTGCTAAAGGTCGAAATCTTTCACCTTTAAAAGAGACGCTGGCTGAATACCACTCAGCCCACCCACAATCTAATTAAAACTGGACGCAACCCTGAGGTTTCCACCGTGCCTGATATGAAGCTATTTGCTGGTAACGCAACACCTGAACTAGCCCAACGTATTGCTGATCGTCTATACATCTCTCTTGGCGATGCTACTGTAGACCGTTTTTCTGATGGCGAAGTCGCTGTTCAAATCAATGAAAACGTTCGTGGTAGCGATGTATTCCTGATTCAATCAACTTGTGCACCAACCAATGACAACCTAATGGAATTGGTGGTAATGATTGACGCAATGCGCCGCGCTTCTGCTGGCCGTATTACTGCTGTAATCCCTTACTTCGGTTATGCCCGTCAAGATCGTCGTGTACGTTCTGCACGTGTGCCAATTACTGCAAAAGTTGTTGCAGATTTCCTTTCTAACGTTGGCGTAGACCGCGTTCTTACTATCGACCTACACGCAGAGCAAATCCAAGGCTTCTTCGATGTACCAGTTGATAACATCTTCGGTACTCCAGTTCTTCTAGAAGACATGGCTAACCGTGGCCTTGAGAACCCAGTTGTGGTTTCTCCTGACCTAGGTGGTGTTGTACGTGCTCGTGCAACAGCTAAAGCTCTAGGTGACGTTGATATCGCTATCGTTGATAAGCGTCGTCCACGTGCTAACGTTTCTGAAGTAATGAACCTAATCGGTGATGTTGAAGGTCGTGACTGTGTTATCGTTGATGACATGATCGACACAGGTGGCACACTATGTAAAGCAGCTGAAGCGCTAAAAGAGCGCGGTGCTAAGCGTGTATTCGCTTACGCAACTCACGCTGTATTCTCTGGTGGTGCTGCAGACAACATCAAGAACTCTGTTCTAGACCAAGTTATCGTAACTGACTCTATCTCACTATCTCCTGAGATGGCAGCAACAGGTAAAGTAACGACTCTTAGCCTATCTCGCATGCTTGCTGAAGCGATTCGTCGTATCAGCAACGAAGAGTCAATCTCTGCGATGTTTAACTAAGACTCACAACTCTACCCATAGAGTGATGCGTTTAAAAAGCACTTCGATTGAAGTGCTTTTTTTATACCTGTCGTATATTGCGCTAAGGTTAGTGTCATAAGTAAGGCTCTCGAGCAGAGACAAGTTCTCCACTGCTCGCACCTTTTTCATAAATTGTGATATCATACGGCGCTTTTTGAAATCCCGAGAGAGATCCATACCTTGAGCCAACAAATAAAACTTCTCGTTGGACTGGCAAATCCAGGTCCAGAATACGCCAAAACTCGCCACAATGCGGGCGCATGGGTAGTTGAAGAATTAGCACGCGTACACAACGTTACACTAAAGAATGAAGCAAAGTTCTTTGGTCTGACTGGACGCATTATGGTTCACGGTGAAGATCTTCGCTTGTTGATCCCAACAACTTACATGAACTTATCCGGCAAAGCCGTTGCGGCATTGGCGAAGTTCTACCAAATTAAACCAGAAGAGATTATGGTTGCACACGATGAACTCGATCTCCCACCTGGCATTGGTAAGTTCAAGAAGGGTGGCGGCCACGGCGGTCACAATGGACTCAAAGACATCATCAGCAAGCAGGGTAACAATAAAGAATTCTACCGTCTTCGTTTAGGCATCGGCCATCCGGGACATAAAGATAAAGTTGCAGGTTATGTATTAGGCAAAGCTCCGCAAAAAGAGCAAGAGTGTATTGATGCCGTTGTTGACGAATCAGTACGCAGCCTAGACATCTTATTAAAAGATGGCCTATCAAAAGCACAAAATCGCTTACATACGTTCAAAGCAGAATAAGGTTTATATCATGGGTTTTAAATGTGGCATCGTTGGTCTACCAAACGTTGGTAAGTCAACTCTGTTTAATGCACTAACTAAAGCAGGTATCGAGGCAGCAAACTTCCCGTTTTGTACCATCGAACCAAACACAGGTATCGTTCCAGTACCTGATCTACGTCTAGATGCATTAGCGAAAATTGTTAATCCGCAGAAGATCCTTCCTACAACGATGGAATTCGTTGATATCGCTGGCCTAGTTGCTGGTGCATCTAAAGGTGAAGGTCTGGGTAACAAATTCCTAGCAAACATCCGTGAAACTGACGCAATTGGTCACGTAGTTCGCTGTTTTGAAAACGAAAACATCGTTCACGTTTCTGGCAAAGTATCACCAATCGAAGACATTGAAGTGATCAACCTTGAACTTGCACTGGCTGACTTAGACAGCTGTGAGCGTGCAATTCAACGTAATGCTAAGAAAGCAAAAGGCGGTGACAAGGACGCTAAGTTCGAAATCACTGTTCTAGAAAAGCTACTACCAGTTCTTACTGAAGGTGGTATGGCGCGTACAGTTGAGCTTTCAAAAGAAGAAGCGGCAGCAATTGGCTACCTAAACTTCCTTACACTTAAGCCAACAATGTACATTGCGAACGTAAACGAAGACGGTTTCGAAGATAACCCGTACCTAGATGCAGTTCGTGAATACGCAGAAAAAGAGAACAACGTAGTTGTTGCTGTATGCGCAGCTATTGAATCTGAGCTATCTGAACTTGAAGACGAAGATCGCGAAGAGTTCCTAGCAGACATGGGTATCGAAGAACCAGGTCTAAACCGTGTTATCCGTTCTGGTTACGAACTACTTACTCTACAAACTTACTTCACTGCTGGTGTTAAAGAAGTGCGTGCTTGGACTATCCCTGTTGGTGCAACTGCGCCACAAGCTGCTGGTAAGATCCACACTGACTTCGAAAAAGGCTTCATCCGTGCAGAAGTTGTTGGTTACGACCACTTCATCGAGTTTAACGGTGAGAGCGGTGCAAAAGATGCAGGTAAATGGCGTCTAGAAGGTAAAGACTACATCGTTAAAGACGGCGATGTTGTTCACTTCCGCTTCAACGTATAAGTTTTATTAGCAACTTATTGCCAAAGGCCAGTGTTCTCACTGGCCTTTTTTGTTTTCTCAATTTAATGATTTCTATTCATATCAAAATTAACTTCGCCAAAATATCGGGTTTCAACCCCATTTTTTGATCACAAATACGCCTCTTTGTCTAAAAAGAAATCGAACAGGCATTTATTCGTGATTTATTTAAAAAAAAAGTTGACGGGTTTCACTCAACTACGCATAATGCGCCCCGTTCCCAACGAAGCAGCAACGCTTCAAAACGGAACGACAATTTGGAAATGGCTACTTAGCTCAGTTGGTTAGAGCACATCACTCATAATGATGGGGTCGCAGGTTCAAATCCCGCAGTAGCCACCATTTCCTAAATACTTTCCTCTTAAATGAGTTAGAGTCTTTAGGAAATATGCGGAAGTGGCGGAATTGGTAGACGCACCAGATTTAGGTTCTGGCGCCGCAAGGTGTGAGAGTTCAAGTCTCTCCTTCCGCACCATATTTGAGATATCTTTTGATATCAATTGTTGGGCTATCGCCAAGCGGTAAGGCACCGGCTTTTGATGCCGGCATTCCCTGGTTCGAATCCAGGTAGCCCAGCCACAAATTAAAGTGCAATTATCTTTAAAAAGGTAATAGCATTGAAAGCGAGTTTAGTTTATATTGTCTCGCTCTCAGATGGCTACTTAGCTCAGTTGGTTAGAGCACATCACTCATAATGATGGGGTCGCAGGTTCAAATCCCGCAGTAGCCACCATTCTTTCATTAGAATGAAAAATACAACGTGATACTGATTTTACCAATTATCGGTATGACTAAAGAATTGTTGCGGAAGTGGCGGAATTGGTAGACGCACCAGATTTAGGTTCTGGCGCCGCAAGGTGTGAGAGTTCAAGTCTCTCCTTCCGCACCATTATTCTTCTTCGGAAACGAAGAGCGTGTGATTGACACATAAAACAATCCAGTTGGGCTATCGCCAAGCGGTAAGGCACCGGCTTTTGATGCCGGCATTCCCTGGTTCGAATCCAGGTAGCCCAGCCACTAATACAACGTTATTGAGATTCACCAATCATCTCTCTAACTACAAAATTGATGCGGAAGTGGCGGAATTGGTAGACGCACCAGATTTAGGTTCTGGCGCCGCAAGGTGTGAGAGTTCAAGTCTCTCCTTCCGCACCATTATTCTTCTTCGGAAACGAAGAGCGTGTGATTGACACATAAAACAATCCAGTTGGGCTATCGCCAAGCGGTAAGGCACCGGCTTTTGATGCCGGCATTCCCTGGTTCGAATCCAGGTAGCCCAGCCACTAATACAACGTTATTGAGATTCACCAATCATCTCCTTAACTAAAAAATTGATGCGGAAGTGGCGGAATTGGTAGACGCACCAGATTTAGGTTCTGGCGCCGCAAGGTGTGAGAGTTCAAGTCTCTCCTTCCGCACCATTATTCTTCTTCGGAAACGAAGAGCGTGTGATTGACACATAAAACAATCCAGTTGGGCTATCGCCAAGCGGTAAGGCACCGGCTTTTGATGCCGGCATTCCCTGGTTCGAATCCAGGTAGCCCAGCCACTAATACAACGTTATTGAGATTCACCAATCATCTCCTTAACTACAAATTGATGCGGAAGTGGCGGAATTGGTAGACGCACCAGATTTAGGTTCTGGCGCCGCAAGGTGTGAGAGTTCAAGTCTCTCCTTCCGCACCATTATTCTTCTTTGGAAACAAAGAGATCTCGAAAGAGAAACAAGTTGGCTACTTAGCTCAGTTGGTTAGAGCACATCACTCATAATGATGGGGTCGCAGGTTCAAATCCCGCAGTAGCCACCATTCTTTCATTAGAATGAAAAATATAACGTGATACTGATTTTACCAATTATCGGTATGACTACAGAATTGTTGCGGAAGTGGCGGAATTGGTAGACGCACCAGATTTAGGTTCTGGCGCCGCAAGGTGTGAGAGTTCAAGTCTCTCCTTCCGCACCATTATTCTTCTTCAGAAATGAAGAGTGTGTGATTGACACATAAAACAATCCAGTTGGGCTATCGCCAAGCGGTAAGGCACCGGCTTTTGATGCCGGCATTCCCTGGTTCGAATCCAGGTAGCCCAGCCACTAATACAACGTTATTGAGATTCACCAATCATCTCTTTAACTACAAAATTGATGCGGAAGTGGCGGAATTGGTAGACGCACCAGATTTAGGTTCTGGCGCCGCAAGGTGTGAGAGTTCAAGTCTCTCCTTCCGCACCATTATTCTTCTTCGGAAACGAAGAGCGTGTGATTGACACATAAAACAATCCAGTTGGGCTATCGCCAAGCGGTAAGGCACCGGCTTTTGATGCCGGCATTCCCTGGTTCGAATCCAGGTAGCCCAGCCACTAATACAACGTTATTGAGATTCACCAATCATCTCCTTAACTACACTATTTGCTAGAAAATAAACTAGCGATGCGGAAGTGGCGGAATTGGTAGACGCACCAGATTTAGGTTCTGGCGCCGCAAGGTGTGAGAGTTCAAGTCTCTCCTTCCGCACCATTATTCTTCTTTGGAAACAAAGAGATCTCGAAAGAGAAACAAGTTGGCTACTTAGCTCAGTTGGTTAGAGCACATCACTCATAATGATGGGGTCGCAGGTTCAAATCCCGCAGTAGCCACCATTCTTTCATTAGAATGAAAAATATAACGTGATACTGATTTTACCAATTATCGGTATGACTACAGAATTGATGCGGAAGTGGCGGAATTGGTAGACGCACCAGATTTAGGTTCTGGCGCCGCAAGGTGTGAGAGTTCAAGTCTCTCCTTCCGCACCATTATTGTTCTTCGGAAACGAAGAGTGTGTGATTGACACGTGAAACAATCAAATACAACGTTATTGAGATTCACCAATCATCTCTCTAACTAAAAAATTGATGCGGAAGTGGCGGAATTGGTAGACGCACCAGATTTAGGTTCTGGCGCCGCAAGGTGTGAGAGTTCAAGTCTCTCCTTCCGCACCATCATTAGAGACCCAGCTTTTTAGCTGGGTTTTCTTTTATCTGAAATATACAAATCTGCTAACCACATCACCAAGTATTTCCCCTAGATTCAGCACTTAGTTAACTTTTTATAAGACAATGTCGGCTCCACTTTTACATCGAGTATGACAGCGCTATGAGAACTCTCCCTTTAACCATCGGTTGCTACACAGAAGATCCAAATGGAAGCCAAGGTGTATATCAAACTCAGTTAGATCTGGAAACAGGTAAGCTGAACCCTCCACAACTGATCGCAAAGTGCATTAACCCCTCTTTTGTTGTCTCTACAAAGCTGGGCATCTATACCGCATCTGAAATCGACCAACAGTCCCAACCTCAGCTATTTCACGTCTCAGAGACAGATTCAAACGTCCCATCCAACTCTGGGTACATATTGGGGGATCACCCTTGCCATATCTCGATAGATCCTAACCATAAGTTTGCCATCACCTCTCAATACTCTTCCGGCACATTCGATATTTTTAGTTTGGGTATCAACGGCAACATCGATAAACGAATCGAAACACTAAAAATGTCAGGTTCAGGCCCTAACCAAGATAGACAAACAGGGCCACATGCTCATCAGTCGCTGTTCTTAACGCACTCGCCACAGTTTGTCACCGTTGATCTTGGTGCCGATCGCATCAACTTCTACTGCTTCGATGAGGAGCAAGAGGAGTTTTTGGAAGAGCCAGTACAATCTATTCAAGTTCCTGCGGGCAATGGGCCTCGTCATATGGTTTTCAATAAGGCTGAAGACAAAGCCTATGTTATCTGTGAGCTATCTGAAACGATTCTAATGCTAGAGAAGGCAGTTGGACGTTGGCATATTGTCGAGGAGATGGATGCGCTTCCTAATACAGAAAAAGGAGAAGCGGCCGCAGCGATCAAGCTATCGCCAGATGAGCAGCATCTTTATGTCTCTTGCCGACATCAATCAAGGATCAGTCACTTTAAACTAGACCCAGTGAATCAAAAGCCGGTTTTTGTGGATAGCTATCGTACTGAAGGCAGCTTCCCTCGTGATTTTCATATTACCAATGATGGAGAGTGGCTAATCGCGGCAAATCAACACTCCAACAATCTCACCTCTTTCAAACGCAATAAACTAGACGGCTCTTTAAACTACAGCGGTCACTCTTTGGAAGTAGGTTCACCGGTTTGTGTAACACAACAAATATCGTGAGTAGCAGATATAAAAAAGGAGAGCATTGGCTCTCCTTTACTTCTTTAGCGGTACGCGACTATCAACTACAGCCCCAAAGCGTACTTCAATACTTGGTTTTTAATTGGTCCAGAGTTCTCTGCAAGCTTTAGTGCTGCATTCCGAACAAACTTAAGTGGGCCAAGATCATTACTAAACGTCTTGTAGAAGAAGTCCATGCCACTCTGCATGATGAGATTATCTCCTCTTCTTTTAACCTCGTAGCTTCTTGCGACAGAGTCTGTTAACTCACCCTGCTCTTTAGTCAGGTTGATTAGAGCTGCCACATCTTTAAAGCCCAGGTTAACCCCTTGCCCAGCGAGAGGGTTGATGGAGTGTGCAGAATCTCCAACCAAGATACAGTTATTTTGAGCGTAACGCTGAGCATGTCGACGGGTTAATGGGAAAGAGCCCGATTGAAGCACTTTAATATCACCCAGCTCCGCAGGGAAATGACTTAACACTTCTGCACGCAGCTTCTCTGGACTCATTGCTGACAATTGCTTAATGCGTGAAGGTTTGTCGTACCACACCAAAGAGCCTTGCCCCACTTCCTTACCCTCTGCCGTAAGCGACGCCAAAGGTAAAAAAGAACGAGGGCCACTTGGTAGAAATTGTTGCCAAGTAATGTCTTGCTGAGGAAGTTCTGTCTCGACATTGATCAGCATACAGTGTTGGCGATAATCCCAAGCCGTGATACCAATTCCCGCTTGCTGACGAACAGCCGAATTCGCGCCGTCTGCACCAACAACCCATTTAGCTGATAGACGCAAGCCAGACTGCAACACCACAGTGTTCGTTTCACCAAATTCAATGGTATCGAGCTTTTCTGGGCATAACAGTTCAATATTGTCATAGCGTTCAAACTGCGCCCACAACCCAAGTTGGATAAGGCGGTTTTCAACGATATAGCCCAGTCGAGGTAACTCTAGAGATGCAGCATCAAATCGCGTACGGCACTCTGGATGTTCCCAAGTCTCTAAGCGTTTATATGTGCAAACTCGCATGTTCTCGATTGCATCCCAAGCACCTAGCGAATCCAACAGATCCACAGAGGCTTGAGAGATCGCAGAGACACGAATGTCCATAGGTTGTGTCTTTTCGAAAGCTTGCGGGGCAAATCCCTCGATCACCGCGACACGCATACCTTGCTGCGCAAATCCGATAGCGGTTGCTGCACCAACCATACCACCGCCGACTACCACAATATCGTAACTGTTCATATTTTGTACTTATCAGTTTGATTCAATGACTGTTTTTGATTGTACGTTTTCACAACTTACTTGTAACCAAAAACCTTAATCTCAAAATGGACAATCCCTTGCTGCGTATAGTGTTTCTCGAAATAACTAACAATCTTAACGAGAATAAAAACCACTACATAAGAGATTTTGCTAGACCACTAGTCAGTCGGTTTTGAAACCAGTACAATACGCCGCTTGCTGTTAGGGTCGCGTTATTTTAGCCATATTTAGAGGCTATAATAGAGACCATAACCGCGGATTAACACTGGGCGATTTGCTCCCTTAAATTAAACTAACGATCGAGCGAACAAAACATGAGTAAGAAACTGCTAATTAAAACTTGGGGCTGCCAGATGAATGAATACGATTCATCAAAAATGGCTGACCTGCTAAATGCCGCAAATGGCTATGAGCTAACAGAAGTACCTGAGGAAGCAGATGTACTACTACTGAATACCTGTTCTATCCGCGAAAAAGCGCAAGAGAAAGTATTCCACCAGCTGGGTCGTTGGAAAACGCTAAAAGACAAAAAAGACGGTGTTGTGATCGGTGTGGGTGGCTGTGTAGCGACTCAAGAAGGCGACCACATTCGTGAGCGTGCGCCATACGTTGACGTAATCTTTGGCCCACAAACACTGCACCGCCTACCAGAGATGATCAAACAATCTCTGAGCGATGAAGCGCCAGTAATGGACATCTCTTTTCCAGAGATCGAGAAATTTGACCGTCTACCAGAGCCACGCGCTGAAGGTGCAACAGCATTCGTTTCTATCATGGAAGGCTGTTCTAAGTACTGTACTTACTGTGTTGTACCTTACACTCGTGGCGAAGAAGTTAGCCGTCCAATGGATGACGTGCTATTCGAAATCGCACAACTTGCAGACCAAGGTGTACGTGAAGTAAACCTACTAGGCCAAAACGTAAACGCGTACCGTGGTCCAACGCACGAAGGCGACATCTGTTCATTTGCAGAACTACTTCGCCTTGTAGCTTCTATCGATGGTATCGACCGTATCCGTTTCACAACGAGCCACCCACTTGAGTTTACTGACGATATCATCGCTGTATACGAAGATACACCAGAGCTTGTGAGCTTCCTGCACCTACCAGTACAAAGTGGTAGTGACCGCATCCTAACGATGATGAAGCGTCCTCACACAGCTATCGAATACAAGTCGATCATTCGTAAGTTACGTAAAGCTCGTCCTGATATTCAAATCAGTTCTGACTTTATTGTTGGCTTCCCAGGTGAAACAGCAATGGATCACCAAGCAACGATGAAACTGATCAAAGACGTAGATTTCGATATGAGCTTCAGCTTTATCTTCTCTCCTCGTCCAGGTACACCTGCTGCAGATTACCCATGTGACGTGCCTGAGCAAGAGAAAAAAGAGCGTCTATACGAACTACAACAAGTGGTTAACTCTCAAGCAATGCGTTACTCACGCCTAATGCTTGATACAGAGCAACGCGTTCTTGTGGAAGGTCCGTCTAAGAAGAACCTAATGGAGCTTCGCGCGCGTACTGAAAACAACCGTGTTGTTAACTTCGAAGGCAGTGCCGACCTTATCGGTCAATTCGTTGATGTGAAGATCACTGATGTATTCGCTAACTCTCTACGTGGTGAGCTGGTTCGTACAGAAAAAGACATGGACCTACGTACTATTATCTCTCCAACTCAGATGATGGCGAACACCAAACGTGAAGACGAGCTAGGTGTAGCAACATTTACGCCGTAAGCGAAACATCTAGATTCAGCACAAAGCTGAACTGCAAAGCTTGAAATTACCTAACTAAGTGACCATCTTAGAAATAGGGAAATCGCCACTAGAAGCCCGGTCCCAATCGGGCTTCTTGCTCTTTGTTTATTGAAAAGAGTGGGTGGCACAAAATGAGAGGCTAATTTGAGCAATAAAATCGTTACCCTAGAGATCAATCTAGAACCAGCAGATAACCGTCGCCTTGCAAGCCTATGTGGCCCGTTCGATGACAACATTAAACACCTCGAACGCCGTTTAGGTGTCGAGATCAACTACCGCAGCAACTTTTTCACTATCGTCGGCAAGCCTCACACGGCTGCAGCTGCGCTTGAGATCGTTAAGCGTCTGTATGTTGAGTCTGCTCCGGTGAAAGGTAATATTCCAGATATCGAGCCAGAGCAAATCCATCTGGCGATTAAAGAGTCAGGTGTCTTAGAACAAACAGCTGAGCCAAGTATTGAGCACGGCAAAGAAGTGTTCATCAAGACTAAGAAAGGCGTGATTAAGCCACGTACGCCAAACCAAGCGCAATACCTAATGAACATGGTCACTCATGACATCAGCTTTGGTATTGGTCCTGCAGGTACAGGTAAGACTTACCTAGCGGTGGCAGCAGCAGTAGATGCTCTTGAGCGCCAAGAGATCCGTCGTATTCTACTAACACGTCCAGCAGTTGAAGCTGGCGAGAAACTCGGCTTCCTTCCTGGTGACTTAAGCCAGAAAGTCGACCCTTACTTGCGTCCTCTTTATGATGCACTGTTTGAGATGCTAGGTTTTGAACGTGTTGAGAAACTGATTGAGCGTAACGTGATTGAGGTTGCACCTCTTGCGTACATGCGTGGTCGTACTTTGAACGATGCCTTCATCATTCTTGATGAGAGCCAGAACACCACGGTTGAACAGATGAAAATGTTCCTGACTCGCATCGGCTTCAACTCGCGAGCGGTAATCACGGGTGATATCACCCAAATCGATTTACCTCGTGGTGCGAAGTCTGGTCTACGTCATGCAACAGAAGTACTGAGCGAAGTCGATGACATCAGCTTTAACTTCTTCATGTCTGAAGACGTGGTTCGTCACCCAGTTGTTGCTCGTATCGTTAACGCGTATGAGAAATGGGAAGCGAAAGACCAAAAAGAGCGTAAAGAGTTTGAACGTCGTAAGCGTGAAGAGCGTGAGGCCAAACTGCTTGAGGCTCAACAGCCAGCTGAGAAACAATTAGCAACACAAAATAGCTCTGTCGTTGCAGAACAAGGTGATAAATAGATGTCTATTGAACTAGACCTGCAATTAGCAGTCGAAGATGAACAAGGCTTACCGACTGAGCAAGACATTCAGCAATGGTTGGACAAAACCATTCCACAATTCCAAGAGAATGCGGAACTGACCATTCGTATCGTTGATACGGAAGAGAGCCACCAGCTGAATCATGAGTATCGCGGAAAAGACAAGCCAACCAATGTGTTGTCTTTCCCGTTCGAGGCGCCTCCGGGCATTGAGCTCGATCTTTTAGGTGATCTCATCATTTGTCGCCAAGTGGTAGAAAAAGAAGCAGAAGAGCAAAACAAGCCTCTGTTAGCACACTGGGCTCATATGGTTGTACATGGCAGTCTGCATCTGCTAGGTTATGATCATATCGAAGATGATGAAGCTGAAGAGATGGAGTCACTCGAGACAGAAATCATGCAAGCTATGGGGTATGAAGACCCTTACATCCTAGAAAAGTAAACAGATTCTAGGAAGATAGATTGCAGAGAAACAGCAGCTCCACGAACCTTGAAACACTATTGGTATCTGAGTTGTTATGTGTGCTATCACACTTCTGATAGCGTTATTTTTTGAGAAATCATGAACGAAGGTAACCCCCCCACTTCTGAGGGAAGTAAAAAATCTGAAGGTCCGAGTAGAAAGTCCTTCTTTGAACGCCTAGGCCAACTATTTCAAGGCGAGGTAAAAGACCGCCAGGAGCTCGTAGATGTAATCCGCGACTCTGAAATTAATGACCTAATTGACCATGACACTCGCGACATGCTTGAAGGTGTAATGGAAATCTCTGAGATGCGCGTGCGTGACATCATGCTACCGCGTTCTCAAATGGTCACAGTTGAACGCACCGATGACTTAGATACATTGATTGCGTTGATTACTGATGCTCAACACTCTCGCTACCCAGTGATCAGTGAAGATAAAGACCATGTAGAGGGCATTCTTTTAGCGAAGGACCTACTTAAGTATTTGGGCTCAGACAGCGCCCCATTCGACATTGAGCAAGTGATTCGCCCTGCGGTTGTTGTTCCAGAAAGTAAGCGTGTTGACCGCCTACTCAAGGAGTTCCGTGAAGAGCGTTACCACATGTCTATCGTTGTCGATGAGTTCGGCGGTGTATCGGGTCTTGTAACCATTGAAGATATCCTCGAAGAAATCGTTGGTGAAATTGAAGACGAGTTCGACGATGAAGAAGAGTTAGACATTCGTAAGCTGAGCAAGCATACCTTCTCAGTAAAAGCTTTAACCACTATTGAAGAGTTCAATGACACATTTGGAACCAGCTTTAGTGACGACGAAGTAGATACTGTTGGTGGTATGGTGATGACAGCCTTTGGGCACCTGCCGACTCGCGGTGAAATTGTAGAAATTGAAAACTACCATTTCAAAGTGACCTCTGCAGATAACCGCCGTGTGATTCAATTACAGGTGACTATCCCAGACGAGCAACCTCTTCCAACTATCGAAGAATAACAACTTCTCTCTAAAGAGATGACATAATTTAGATGACTAAACCATTTATTCATCGCCTACTACGGCCGCTTGCGGCCGTTTTTGTTGGCGCTATCACAACCCTTGCGTTCGCTCCCTACTCCTTCTGGCCTATCGCCATTCTCAGCCCAGCTATTCTGTTAATCCTATTGCACAAACAAAGTACCAAAAGTGCACTGTGGACAGGTTATGCGTGGGGCTTTGGACAGTTTGCTACTGGCATCAGTTGGGTCTACGTCAGTATTGACGGGTTTGGAGGCATGCCACTAGCCGCAAACCTATTCCTAATGGGCTTGCTTATTGGATACCTCGCCATTTATACGGGTCTATTCGCGTGGGCACTCAACCGCTTTTTCCCGAATAATAATCTCACTCGCTTTTTCCTTGCAGCGCCTGCTTTATGGCTAATAACCGACTGGTTGCGTGGCTGGGTAATGACGGGCTTCCCGTGGCTTTGGCTTGGTTACAGCCAAATTGAGTCTCCACTGGGCTCATTTGCGCCAATTGGTGGTGTAGAGCTGATTACCTTAGTCGTGATCGTATCTGCGAGTGCACTGGCTTATACGGCGATTAACCGAGCCTGGAGCGTGGGGTTGATTCCTGTGGTTTTATTGAGTGCAGGTTTTGGCATTCGAAACATTGACTGGGTGACACCGAATCCAGACAAAACCACATCAGTCGTACTCATTCAGGGGAACGTCGACCAAGACTTAAAATGGTTACCAAGCCAGCGTTGGCCGACCATGATGAAGTACACAGACATGAGCCGTGATAACTGGGGTGCAGATATCATAATCTGGCCAGAAGCCGCAATCCCAGCATTTGAGGTTGAGATCCCATCCTTCCTTCGCAACCTTGATAGCGCGGCGAAGATGAATAACAGCTCAATCATCACTGGTGTGCTCAATCAGTCGGAAGACAAAAAGTACTACAACAGCATTCTCTCTCTTGGGGTAAATCCATATGGAGAGTACAGCTACGACCCAAGTGAGCGCTACCACAAACACCACCTACTTCCGTTTGGTGAGTTTGTGCCGTTTGAAGACATCTTGCGTCCACTGGCGCCGTTCTTCAACTTGCCAATGTCGTCGTTTAGTCGCGGTGATTTCATTCAGCCAAACATCGTGGCGAATGGCCGCCATCTAGCACCTGCACTGTGTTACGAAATCATCTTCAATGATCAGGTTCGTCAGAACGTGACCGAAGAGACAGACTTCATTTTAACGCTCTCTAACGATGCGTGGTTTGGCAGTTCAATTGGTCCACTTCAGCATATGGAGATCGCGCAAATGCGTGCTCTAGAGCTTGGTAAGCCAGTTATTCGCTCGACTAATAACGGTGTGACGGCGGTAACTGACCACAAAGGCAAAATCGTTGAGCAAGTGCCTCAGTTCGAGACAGCAGTGTTAAAGGCTGAGCTTATCTCTACCGATGGTCAAACACCTTATCGTATTGTAGGCACGTGGCCACTTTACGTTTGGGTGCTATTGAGTTTAGTAATCGGCTGGCGCTTGAGAGAGAAAAGTTAGATTCGAGATAAAACTTTAAAGGGTTGGCCTACAGGGTCAACCCTTTTTATTTATGTCGGAGGGAGCACTATGGTTTGAGCGCTTTACGACTGAAACCTTTACCGCCACATTTGATGCATGGAATGATGGTAGTTGGGTGGTTGTATTCTGTTTGGTGACCACAATCGTCACAAATCAGACGACCTAAACCGATCACCTCTCCAGCTTGATAAAGCCCTTGATGCTCCAAATCTTGGAACAGCTCTACCCACTCCACCTTGGTTCGGTCGGTGATTTCCAGCAAGCCATGCCAGATAGAATCTGCAATCATCAAGTAAAACGGCCCACTTTTGCTCTCTTCGTAGTTTTCAGAGAACTCTTTTAGATCCGATTTAACGTAAGCCGAGATCAAGGATAACTCGTCTTTCGTCATATCATTCGCGGCTTGTGCAAGCTTGCCTGACGTTTCAATCTTATTGTTGATCTCTTCAGGGCTATGCTTGAGTGTTTCGATGACATCTTCTACCAGCTCTTCATAGAGTGCTTTTTTCTTTGGCATAAGTCCTCCTCAAGATTGCAGACCTAAATCAATACCCGAGATAATGAGAGTATGACAGGTATAACTATTGTTGTAGTTCGTTCCTTTAGGTATTCTATGACGATCTATTGAAGTCTGATCAAACCAGACTCACAAATTCCAAGATAACCGGACATCATCGATGCAAGAACAATACAATCCGCAAGAAATTGAACAAAAAGTTCAACAGCACTGGGATAACAACAAGACCTTTGTTGTAAGTGAAGACCCAAATAAAGAAAAATTCTACTGTCTATCCATGTTCCCATACCCAAGTGGTCGACTGCACATGGGTCACGTGCGTAACTACACAATCGGTGATGTGGTATCTCGTTTCCAACGCCTGCAAGGCAAAAACGTAATGCAACCAATCGGTTGGGATGCATTTGGTCTACCGGCAGAAAACGCAGCGGTTAAGAACAACACAGCACCTGCACCATGGACTTACGAAAACATCGAGTACATGAAGAACCAACTTAAAATGCTTGGTTTAGGCTACGACTGGGATCGTGAATTCGCGACTTGTACACCTGAGTACTACCGTTGGGAACAAGAGTTCTTTACTAAGCTTTACGAAAAAGGTCTAGTTTACAAGAAGATGTCTACAGTTAACTGGGATCCAGTTGACCAAACAGTTCTTGCAAACGAACAGGTTGTTGACGGCCGCGGCTGGCGTTCAGGCGCAATCGTTGAGCAAAAAGAGATCCCTCAATGGTTCATCAAAATTACTGAATACGCTCAAGAGCTAATCGACGATCTAGACACTCTAGATGGCTGGCCTGAAATGGTTAAGACCATGCAGCGCAACTGGATCGGTCGCTCTGAAGGTGTAGAGCTGAAGTTTGAAGTGAAAGGTCAAGCAGACCTCGAAGTTTACACAACTCGCCCAGACACACTAATGGGTGTGACTTACGTAGGTATCGCAGCAGGTCACCCTCTAGCAGCAGAAGCAGCTAAGACAAACCCTGAGCTAGCGGCTTTCGTTGAAGAGTGTAAGAACAACAAAGTAGCAGAAGCTGAAATGGCAACAATGGAGAAGAAAGGTATGGCGACTGGCCTTACTGCTATTCACCCATTGAACGGCCGTGAGGTTCCTGTTTACGTAGCTAACTTTGTACTTATGGACTACGGTACAGGCGCTGTAATGGCAGTACCTGCACACGACCAACGTGACTACGAGTTCGCGACTAAATATGGTCTAGACATCATCCCAGTGATCAAGCCAGCTGACGGCAGCGAACTAAACATCTCTGAAGAAGCATACACTGAGAAAGGTGTACTATTCGATTCAGGTGAGTTCGATGGCCTAGAATTCCAAGCAGCATTCGATGCAATCGCAGCGAAGCTTGAAGCTGAAGGCAAAGGTACTAAGACAGTTAACTTCCGTCTACGTGACTGGGGTGTATCTCGTCAACGTTACTGGGGTGCGCCAATCCCAATGGTAACCACTGAAGATGGTGAAGTTCACCCAGTACCAGCGGACCAACTGCCAGTCATTCTTCCAGAAGACGTAGTAATGGACGGCGTAACTAGCCCTATCAAATCTGATAAAGAGTGGGCGAAGACAACATTTAACGGCGAACCAGCTATACGTGAGACTGACACGTTTGATACGTTCATGGAATCGTCTTGGTACTACGCACGTTACTGTTCACCACAAGCTGACGACATCCTAGACCCAGAAAAAGCAAACTACTGGCTACCAGTAGACCAGTACATCGGTGGTATTGAGCACGCTTGTATGCACCTACTATACTCTCGTTTCTTCCACAAACTGCTACGTGACGCTGGTTACGTAACATCTGACGAGCCGTTCAAACGCCTACTATGTCAAGGCATGGTACTGGCTGATGCATTCTCTTACGAGAACGAGAAAGGCGGTACTGAGTGGGTTGCACCTACTGACGTGACGGTTGAGCGTGACGGTAAAGGCCGCATCACTTCAGCGAAAGACAACACTGGCCGTGACGTTGAACACTCAGGCATGATCAAGATGTCTAAGTCGAAGAACAACGGTATCGATCCACAAGAGATGGTAGACAAGTACGGTGCTGACACAGTACGTCTATTCATGATGTTTGCTTCACCAGCAGACATGACACTTGAGTGGCAAGAGTCTGGCGTTGAAGGTGCTAACCGCTTCCTGAAACGTGTTTGGAAACTAGTAAACGAGCACGCATCGAAAGGCGCGGCAGAAGCAGTGGATACCTCGGCACTGTCTAGCGACCAAAAAGCACTTCGTCGTGACGTTCACAAAACAATCGCGAAAGTGACTGACGATGTTGCTCGTCGTCAAACGTTCAACACTGCAATCGCTGCAATCATGGAACTAATGAACAAGCTAGCGAAAGCACCACAAGAATCTGCGCAAGACCGTGCAATCCTTGATGAAGCGCTGAAAGCAGTTGTTGCAATGCTTTACCCAATCACTCCTCATATCTCTAGCGAAATGTGGGTAGGTCTTGGCGAAGCTGACATCGACAATGCAGCATGGCCAACACACGATGAGAAAGCTCTGGTTGAAGACGAGAAACTAATCATCGTTCAAGTAAACGGCAAGCTACGTGCGAAACTGACAGTACCTGCGGATATCTCTAAAGAAGATATCGAAGCGCTAGGTCTAAACGATGAGAACGTAACTAAGTTCACAGACGGCAAGACTGTTCGTAAAGTGATTTACGTACCGGGTAAGCTACTGAACATCGTTGCTAACTAATCATTCGTCACATCGTGACTGATTGGTTGAGTTAACACTCACAATGCGATAGGAATTAAAGAACTTAATTGCTACTTCGCAGTCAATAGACAGGGTGCACCCCACCCTGTCTACTTATTTAAGCGCTTTTGTATTGGTTAATACCCAGCACGGTTACCCCCAAACTTAAAGCCTTTAAATAAGTAATCCATTTTATGAGAGCCATCAAATAATGCGCCTGATTTCACTGTCTTCGTTAAAAGCTACGTTCGTTGTTCTAACTGTCAGCCTACTCTCAGCCTGTGGTTTTCACCTACGTGGTGACTACTCTGTACCAGAAGAGCTGAACAAGATCTCAGTATCCAGTTACGACCAATACAGTACGTTTACGCGTATGGTGAAGAGTCAGCTGCGTATGAGTAACGTGGAAATTGTTGCGCCAACTAGTAAGACACCTAACCTTCACCTACTAAGTGAAAGCGTTAATGAGCGTACACTCTCTCTATACCAGAACACACGTGCTGCTGAGAAAGAGCTGACGTTCAATGCTTCTTACCGAGTGACGATTCCTGAATTAGGCGATAAAACGTTTACCACCAGCGTAACTCGTAGTTACCTAGATAACCCGCTAACAGCACTAGCAAAATCCGTTGAACGCGACATGATCGAAGATGAAATGCGTAAGCTAGCTGCAAGTCAGATCCTACGTCAAATGGCACGCCTGAAAGCTAACATCGCCGCGAATAGCATGAACCTTGAAGACCTAGAAGAGGTTCAGGTTAAAGAGTTAGAGAAGCAGTACAACATCAAGAATGTTGAGGTAACTCCAGATTCAACTGAGTCTGCTCAATAAGGTTAACTGATGCGTATTTTTGCAGACCGCTTATCAGAGCAGTTAAATAAGCAGCTTAGCCGCGTTTATTTAATCTTTGGTAACGAACCGCTATTGCTTCAAGAAAGCCGTGAGTCGATTCAGAAAGCTGCTAAACAGCAAGGCTTTGAAGAGCGTCATCGCTTTGCTATCGACAGTAGCCTTGATTGGAATGATGTTTACGACTGTACTCAAGCCCTGAGCCTATTTTCGAGCCGTCAGCTGATCGAATTAGAGTTGCCAGAGTCTGGTGTAAATGCGGCTATCGCGAAAGAATTATTGGCGCTATCAGACCAGCTGCACGAAGACATCATGTTGGTGTTGATCGGAACCAAGCTAACCAAGGCACAAGAAAATGCTAAGTGGTTCAAAGCACTTTCGAGCCAAGGTCACTGGGTAAGTTGCTTAACACCTGACGTTGGCCGCTTGCCGCAGTTTGTTCAAGCTCGCTGTCTCCAAATTGGTTTACAGCCAGACGCCGAAGCCACTCAGATGCTGGCTCAATGGCACGAAGGAAACCTATTTGCATTAACCCAGAGCTTAGAGAAGCTGGCACTGCAATATCCTGATGGCAAGTTAACCTTAGTTCGACTTGAAGAGTCACTAAGTCGTCATAATCACTTTACCCCATTCCATTGGGTAGATGCTCTGCTTGCAGGTAAAGGTAATCGAGCCCAACGTATTTTGCGCCAATTAGAGGCGGAAGGTGTAGAAGCGGTGATTCTTTTACGCAGTATTCAACGAGAGTTAGCACTGCTACTTCAGATGCAGCAACAAATGCAACAGATGCCCATCGGACAAGTGTTCGAGAAACACCGTATCTGGCAATCAAAGAAACCCCTTTATAACGCAGCGCTAACACGAGTCTCAGTGACTCAGTTACACTCTCTGTTTGCACTGCTTACTCAAGCTGAATTGCTATCTAAAACCCAGTATGAGCAATCACCTTGGCCACTCATTCACCAATTGAGTGTTGAGTTTTGTATCCCCTCGGCTTCAATCCCCTTTCCCGCATAAAAGCGTGATATGATTTTGAGTCGCAAAATTAAGATTTAAGGAACACCCTGTGTTACGTGAAGAACTAAGAGATTTTCTTGCAGATAAAGCCGACGACATGAAAGCAGAGTCGATCATCACCATCGACGTTGAAGGTAAATCCAGTGTGACAGACTACATGATCGTTTGTACTGGTACTTCAAAGCGCCACGTCGCTTCTATCGCAGAACATGTCGCAAGTGAAGTGAAAAAAGTCGGTCTAGAGCCGCTAGGTATGGACGGGGAACAAGAAGGTGAATGGGTTGTCCTAGATATGGGCACCAGCATGCTTCATGTGATGCAAGCTGAGCAACGCGAGCTGTACCAACTAGAAAAGCTGTGGGGCTAATCTGTGAAGATCCAATTAATTGCCGTTGGCACCAAAATGCCAAAATGGGTTGAAGAAGGCTTTCAAGAATATAAGCGTCGCTTCCCACACGATATGCCACTGGAATTGGTCGAGATCCCAGCGGGCAAACGCGGCAAAAATGCTGACATTGCACGTATTCTGCAAAAAGAAGGCGAAGCAATGCTAGCAGCGGTGCCAAAAGGTAGCCGTATTGTGACACTCGATATCCCAGGTAGAAAATGGGATACACCGCAACTTGCTGAACAACTAGAGAGCTGGAAGTTGGATGGACGCGATGTTTCTATCCTTATTGGTGGCCCTGAAGGGCTTGCTCCAGCATGTAAAGCGGCAGCTGACCAAAGCTGGTCTCTGTCGGCTCTGACTCTACCGCACCCTCTTGTGCGCGTTATCATGGCAGAAAGCCTGTACCGAGCTTGGAGCATTACAGCTAATCACCCGTATCACCGAGAATAAGCGTTAATGTTACGTAAACGTAGCCAGATCCGTGATTACAAAGAAGAAGCACGACTATTTGCTAGTCGTGCTTTTATTGCGTTTATAGGCATTGTAATCATGATGGGCATTTTGGTTGCCAACCTGTACAACATTCAGGTCAACCAATACCAAGACTATAAAACTCGCTCGAACGATAATCGCATCAAGGTTGTCCCAATCGCACCAACGCGCGGTCTAATCTATGACCGAAATGGTGTATTGCTGGCGGAAAACCGCCCAGTATTTAACCTTGAGATCACCCCTGAGAAAATAAAGAACATGGATGACACCATTGCGCGTCTCCAAGAACTTTTAGAAATCAGCCCAGAGCGAGTCGAAAGATTTAACCGCGATCGCCGCAATACACGTCGCTTTAAATCGGTTCCTATCCTTACCCAATTGACCGAAGATCAAGTAGCTGTTTTCTCGGTAAACCAGCACAAGTTCCCAGGCGTTGAGGTTACGGGCACACTCAAGCGTTTTTACCCATATGGTGATGTGCTCACGCACGTGATTGGCTACGTATCGCGCATTAATGACCGCGATATGCGACGTCTGGTTCGTGAAGAGAAAGACGCCAATTATCAAGCGACCCGTGACATCGGTAAGTTAGGTATTGAACGTTACTACGAAGACATGCTTCACGGTACTGCCGGCTATCAAGAGGTTGAAGTAAACAGCCGTGGCCGTGTTATCCGTACATTGAAGTTTGTACCCGCAATTCCGGGCAAAGATATCGTGTTGAACCTAGATATCGACCTTCAACTTTACGTACATAAACTACTCGATGGACGTCGAGGTTCAGCGGTTGTGCTTGATCCAGACGACAACGGCGTACTCGCTATGGTCTCTAGCCCAAGCTATGACCCGAATGCGTTTGTGCACGGTATCTCGTCCAAGGGTTACAATG